>JBGAWT010000277.1:0-3421 GCA_044227445.1 Bdellovibrionia bacterium
CGCTGAAGCTGGCGATCTACTTGAGTTCTATCAAAACGTGCGCGCGAAGTTTGGACCCGAGGTCAAGCGACGCATCATCTTAGGAACATTCGCGCTGTCCGCGGGCTACGCCGATGCCTACTACATGAAGGCCTGCCAAGTGCGCAGGCTCATTCACCAGGACTTTGCGCGCGCATTTGAGCGCTGCGATCTGATCGCGGGCCCCGTATCGCCTTCGACCGCATTCAAACTTGGAGAGAAAGCGGCAGACCCTCTTAAAATGTATCTGAATGATATCTTCACGATTCCCGCGAACCTAGCTGGCCTTCCGGGTATCTCGGTTCCTTGCGGGACCGATGCGCAGGGCCTTTCGATCGGTATGCATCTGCAAGCGCCTGCGTTTGCCGAAGACCGGCTGCTTTCGGTGGCTCACGCTTTTGAGAGGGCTCACGCATGAGCGAGTTTGAAGCCGTCATCGGATTAGAAGTCCATTGCCAGCTCGCCACCAACTCCAAGATCTTTTGCGGATGCCGAGCGAGGCTGCCCGAAGACCAGTCCGTGGGCGAAGCCGAAGTCAATGCCAACACCTGCCCGGTGTGCACGGGGCACCCCGGCACGCTTCCGGTGCTCAATAAGAAAGCGGTCGAGTACGCCGTTCGTGCGGGGCTTGCAACCGGCTCGAAGATCCGGCTCAAGAGCGTTTTTTCGCGTAAGAACTATTTCTACCCCATCTGCCCAAGGGCTACCAGATCAGCCAGGTTACCCGCATTCACATGGAAGAAGACGCGGGCAAGAACGTCCACTTTAGCGACTACTCGCTCGTGAACTTAAATCGCGCCTGCGTTCCGCTCATCGAGATCGTTAGCGAACCGGACATGCGCACCTCCGAAGAAGCCGGAGCTTACCTGCGCGCTCTTCACGCCATCGTGACCTACCTAGGCATCTGCGACGGCAATATGCAGGAGGGCAACTTTAGGTGCGACGCCAACGTCAGCATCAGGCCCAAAGGCACCGAGAAGTTCGGCACGCGCTGCGAGATCAAGAACGTTAATTCGTTCCGATTTGTCGAAAAGGCGATCGACTATGAGATCGCCCGCCAGGCCGAAGTCCTGCGCTCAGGCGGCAAAGTTATCCAAGAAACGCGCACCTATGATTCGCAAAAGGGCGTGACGATCTCGTTGCGCTCGAAGGAAGAAGCCGACGACTACCGCTACTTCCCAGAGCCGGATTTGATCCCTCTAGTGATCACCGAAGCCTGGATCGAGCAGATCCGAGGCACGCTTCCTGAGCTGCCGGCGCAGAAGAAAGCGCGCTACGTCTCGGAGCTGGGACTCACGCCTTACGATGCGGGAGTACTGACGGGGTCCAAAGAACTTTGCGCTTTCTTTGAATCCGTTTTGAAGCTGCTGGGAGATCGCGGAAAAGCTGCTGCATCTGTAGCTAAGCCCGCAGCAAACTGGTTGACGGGCGAGGTCGCGCGCCTGGTGAACGAAGAGGGCGTTGACCTCTCCAAGAGCAAGCTCACCCCCACTCACGTGGCGGATGTGCTGGAAGCCGTTCTCAAGTCCGATATTTCTTCCTCTGCGGGCTTGCATGTCATCTCCGATGCCTGGAAATCAGGCGAATCGGCCGTAGCGCTGATCTCACGCTTGGGCCTCAAGCAAGTCAATGACACGAGCGCTCTTGAGCCCGTGGTTGATGCGGTGATTAAGCAGTTTCCGGGTCAGGCAGCCGAGTTTCGCTCCGGTAAAGACAAGCTGCTCGGGTTTTTCGTCGGGCAAGTCATGAAACAGAGCGGTGGGAAAGCCAATCCCACCTTGCTTCAGGACCTCATCCGTCGCAAACTGACGTCGTGAAAAAACTCCTCATCGTTTTCGTGGGCTTTCTGGCGCTGCTTGCAGCCGCTATCGCGGTTGCTCCCTTTTTCATCCAGGTCGATCAGTACCGACCGACGATCGAAAAAATGGTGAACGAGCAGATTCAAGGCAAGCTCACCTTAGGAAAACTAGCGCTCAACCTCTGGGGCTCCATCAAAATCAAAGTTGATGGGGTGAAGCTAGAGAACACCCAAGGCAAAGAGATGCTGGGAGTTCAAGAAGCCTACTTCGTGCTCCCGTGGACAAGTATTTGGACGGGCGAGCCACGGCTTGAGTTCGTCATGAAAAAGCCCAAAGTGCTTGCCACTCGCGCAGCCAGCGGAAAAATCGACTTGCTAGGCCTGCTTAGCCCTCCTCAGGCGGCACCGACAGCCGCTGCACCTTCGGCTCCTGCTGCGCCCCAGGCTGCGGCAGCTACAGCCGCCAAGCAAGCCCCCGCTCCCGCACCGGTTCCCGCTGCTCCAGCTCCAGCGGCACCAACGGCTCAGAGCGCCCCAGCTGCTCCTGCTCAAAAAGCCCAAGCCCTTCCAGCGATCCGTAACCAAAGTCACCTGACTTTTATTCTCGAAGAAGTTGGCCTCACTACTGACGCCGTCACCCAAAGCGCGACGCGCGCGTTCCAAGCCTGACGTTCAAAGTCATCGACTTCTTCTTTCCAAGCCCTTCCAGGTGGAGCTCACCGGGAAGACGGACACGCGTCTGGGAACCAAGGACGAACCGACGCTTGAAGTGGGCGGAAGCTTTGAAATGAAGTCCACCGTTTCGCTAGCCATCCAAGATGGCGCTGTCACGCAAGCGCAGATCGCAGGGGGCTTGGATGCAAGTGGCCTTTCGATCCAAGCAGCTGGAGCACTGGATAAACCCAAGGGAACGAAGCTCGCAGCCGATTGGAAGATCGCGTACGGCCCGAAGGGCGCTGAAGTGCAGTCTTTTACTGCGCAGCTGGATCGCGCCAAGATCGAGGCAACAGCAAATCTCACTCCTCCTCCTGCCTCCGACCTGACGGCGACCGTCAAGATGCCAGCATTTAGCCTCGAAGGCTGGGAGTCAATGGTGCCAGGACTTAAGGGCCTGGGACTATCAGGCCGCATGAGCATGGATGCGACTGCTCAAGGTCCTTCGCAAAAGCTCAAATATAGGGCAGCGGTTTTTATGGACGACATTCAGACCAAGGGTCCCGGAATGCCATCGAAGATCAAGACCGACATCCGCGTCACCGTCGTTCCGGATGCAGTGGAGAAGTTCTCGATCGAATCCAAGACCCCGGGAGGTACTCTGCTTGTGGATGGGAAGTTAGCTGACTTCGCGAAGCCTCGCATCGAGCTCGCGATTCGCTCCGACAAGCTCAACGTCGACAAGGCGATGGAGTTTGCCCAAGTCAAAACCGAAGAATCCTTCGCAGCCATTCCTCAGGCTTACGCAGAGGATAAGAAAGCAGCCTCCACCGCGTCTGGCCCTAAGGACTACGACAAGATGCTCGATTCCTTCCGAAAAAACCCGATGCTGGCCAAAGCCCAGGCGAACGTCTCAGTTAAATTCGGCGCGCTCGTGACTCAAGGAATCGA
>JBGAWT010000278.1:0-3191 GCA_044227445.1 Bdellovibrionia bacterium
GCCCTATTCGATTCGTTGGCTCAAGATGGCTCTGCTGGGTCGTTATTTTAGGGCGGGCGACGGTTCGATCTATTATCGATACCAATACATCGCAAAGAGACTTCGGTTCGTGACTGGGGATCCGACATGGAGCTATCATTCGGATGCACGTGATTTTTTAGAAGAGATAGGAAACTAGCGCCTCATGTTAAGCACGACTCTCGAGCGCATTTGTTGTCCGCGCTGCCAAGCCCCTCTTCAAGTATCTGCAAAGAAGTCCCTCCCGGGACCTAACGGGGTTTCGGAGATCCACACGGGCCAGCTTCAGTGCTCCGAGTGCCGCTCCAAGTATCCGATCGTCTCAGGCATCGCGGTGCTGGTGGACGACACGCGCGCCTATTTTTACAACCACGCCAAGGGCATCTCCAAGCTTGTGGCGGATTCGGAGATTCCTCGCGAGTACCTTCAGGAGTACCGTGCTTCGTTGGATGAGCTTGAGGGAGATGATCACGCCGAGGACCTGGAGTCCGAACGGGTCAATGCTCTTTATTTAATGAATCACTATCTCCAAGCGCGCGACGCTGCTTGGTGGAAACCCGCATCGGGCCAAGGAAGCCAGCTCTTTGATGGTTTGATTCGCGAGCATTGGGATCATGGACCGTTTACTGTAATCCAGAAGTGGTTAGATGCAGTAGAGAAACCGGTTGATGCGGTGGAACTGGGCTGCGGGGTAGGGGGGCTTTGCGCGAGTCTTTCGCCTAACTTAAAGACTTATCTTGGTATTGATAGCTCGTTTGCGAGCCTTGCTCTGGCTCGTCATCTCAATTTGGGCGTTTCCTATCCCGGTAAGCTAAAAATTCCTGCGGATTTGCTGGCGGGGCCTGTGTCGCGCGATGCGGAGATCACACCCGCCTCGAGCTTTGACGGACGATCGGACTTCGTCGTGGGCGATATCAACGGCATCCCGGCGAGCATCGGGAAATGGGACTGGGCTATTTCGCTCAACGCCATCGACATGCTGGATGATCCCAGCGAGTTGCCACGGTTGCAACACGACTTGCTTCGCTCAGGTGGAGTGGCCATTCAGAGCGATCCGTACATTTGGATGGAAGCGGTTTCCAAGCGTCTGCGCAAAGAGATTCCCCGCGAGATCGTCGATTCGGCTCAAGCCGTCCAATGGATCTACGAACGGGCGGGGCTTAAGCTCACCGCTCAGGTGGACCACGTGCCGTGGATTTTCTTTAAGCACCTCAGGCAGATCGAGATCTATTCGGTACACGTCATGAAAGCCGTGAAGAACTAACTCTAGCCTTTGATGGGGCAGTGTAATACTGCGTACGCATGTCAAAAATACAGCAAACTTCGGCTTTCGGGCAAACAGCACTTACTTTGGACAGCGGATTCCAGGATCTGGAGCGCATTCAGGGACAGCTCCAAAGGCTTGAGCTTGAGTCGGACTCCGGCTTGGAGCGCGCCAAGGAACTCCTCGTTGAGTTTACCCCAGCCAGCGAAGTCGTGGTGAGCGGCGTGCAGGCCTTAGCCCAAGCGCTCAATGACTCAAGAGCTCGCGCCGAAACGGCTGCTCGTTTCGTGGCAGAGCGCGCTCTTGAAGTTCAAAAGCGCCACGAGGTTGCTAGCCAAATGCAACGAGCGCTTTAAGCTCTTAGGCGAGCGGGTGCGGGTGGTGAGCGAAACCGTCGTCGGACTCAAGCATGCTTCGGATAAAGAGCTTTCGGCGGAACAAAAAAGCCTTCTGGCCGGGCAGATTCCCACGCTGGAGTCTCAGCTGGGAACGTTGATTGAAGAGGCGCTCACGCTCAAGACGGGGGCGCGAGAAGCAAACATGAAGTCCCTCGAACGCAACGCGGACTCCTTGGGGCAAACCCTGGGATCCGCGCGACGGAAGTTGGGTAGCTTTCTTTCGCATAGGGATGTTTCCTCTCCTGAGCTTCACTAAAAAAAGCCCAGCCACCTCGAGGGTAGCTGGGCCAAGTCACGTCTGCCTTAACTAGGGTTTTCGATCCTTCATTAAGACGACGACGACAGCTTTCGAAGGCGTGCCCTGCGATTTGAAGATCTTAAAATCTTCGCGCGTCAGGGGGTTATCGCTTTCGTGTGTAACTTCGCTCTTAAGCTGAGCATCAGAGGTGTCAAACACCTTGGCCAGCCAGCTGGCGCGTTCGGCCATGTTGTAGGTGTCCGTGTTTTTACCCTTCAAAGAACGCTTCAGATACGACTGGACGGCCTTTGCGCGAGCTTGAGCCAAGTCGCGATCGGCCCTCGAGAGGCTTTCGCCCTCTTGCGGAGTAGCAGCATCTGCCCACGCTGCGATTTCGATCTTAGTGATGTCGTTCTTGTTCATCTCAGCGCGATCTGCCAGTGCGTTGAGCTTCATCTTCGCATCAGACGTTAAGATTGCTTCGCCCGGCTCAAACGAGATCGAAACGTTTGGACCTACATGATGCTCTACTGAAGTCATGGTCGCGCGGTTAGCTAGCGCGGAATTCGCCGTGAAGGCCAGCGCCAACGCGAGCGGAAGTGTTTTTAGGGTTACGATTTTCATAAACTGTCTCCTTGTTGCCACACAAGAAAGCAATTCCCGTGCCGGAGAAAATCTTGGCTGCTGGCACGCGTGATGCATTCGCTGATTCACACAGGAAACTGTAGAGGAGGCAATATGCCACGAAAATATACCGCTCGAAAATCCACGCAGTCCCCGAGGCGCGAGAAGATGACCATCCGCCGCGTCGGTCGTTTGGCGCGCGAAGGAGTTAAGGAGCTTAGCCGCGGAAAAGGCGCTGCGCAGCTCAAGAAGGACGTTATCGCAGTGGGTCTTTCGAAGGCCCGCAAAGCTGGAATTCCGGTCAATAAACTCGCTCGGGCCAAGGGCTTGGTCTCCAAGCGTGGCCGTTCGGGAATCTTCAGCGCGATTAAGAAGAGGGTGTCTGGCACGAGCCAACGCCGTGTTTCTAGTCGTTAGGTCTCGGGATGGTTTTGACAGTTCTGACGCGACAGAAGCCAAGGTTGTCAAAGCGAGGAGCAAGAAAATGAAGAACACTGAATTTCTCATGGATGTTGAACGGATTCGTAACCAAGCGCGCAGTTCCATCTCAAAGGGCGCTGTGACTGGTGCGAACAAGCTCAACAATCAGGAAATTCTGAAGTTCCTCGACGCGGCTTTGGCCACTGAGTGGGTGTGCGTGCTGCGGTAC
>JBGAWT010000279.1:0-3023 GCA_044227445.1 Bdellovibrionia bacterium
ATTGAACCTGGCAAATCCGGAGTCGGCTATAAGCTCGAGCAAGCCCGTGATGGCAAGCTCGAGTTCTTCGAGCCCGCACCTCGAGGAAGAAGGCACAGAAGCTATCTCGTCACCTCCTCCGGGGTGGTCCACTGGACCACCTCACGCCTCGGCCATCACGGCCTCGGCGGACGTCCGGTACTCACAAAGAAACGGAAAAAACGCCTAGCCCCACCGATGAAACGCCGGGTGGTCTTCCTTCACGGCGACAAACGTCCCGCGGCAGCGCGCGCAGACCTTTCCGCCTGAGATGAGTTCTGCTTCGATCGTTGCGCGATCTCCGCTTACTTCAACGGGCCGCGCACGCAGCTCCAAAGGCTGCTTGGATGGCGTTGGGCGCGTAAGTTTGACGGAGTACTCGGCTGTAACAGTGCATGGAGGAACGGAAGCGCCGTCTTTTTTCATCAATGCCCAAGCCGCCGTCCAGTTGGCATGGCAATCCAGCAGTGCGCCAATAATCCCGCCGTTCAATACCCCCGGAAAAGCCTCGTGATGCGACTCAGGCGTCCAGTGAGCAACAAGCTCTTCGCCTTGGGGCACGCTTGCGATGCGCAAGCCCTTGGCGTTGGCCGGGCCGCACCCAAAGCAGATGCTCTTAGCCGCGAAGCGCTGCTGCAGTCCTTGCGCGCTCACAGGTAGAACCTTCCGCCGACCGTAAACCCGTGATTGGTACCGTTGCTCGCGGGTTCCCAGAAGTAGGTTCCGTAAAGGCGCAAGATCCGGATTTCAAAGAAGGGCCCACCCTCTAGGCGATGAGCCGAAACGGTCTGACCGGCTGAATTGGGAGTAGAGGTAAAGAAGTAGCGATAAGTCCCATCGATGCCAACCGGCTTTGCGAAATACAGCGTGAGTCCCGCACCCAGAAAAATCGATCGATAAGGCGTCGCCGAAAGCGCGTCGCCGTTCTTAAGCCCCACTTCGAGCGTCAGGTTGGTGGCCTGATTGTGAACCCCCAAAACGCGGACGTGAAAACTTCCGTACATATTCGCAGCAGGCGTTAGCCCTTCGAACTGGAACTGAAGACCGAAGATATACGCGTAGATAGCGGCGTAGGCATTGAAGCCCATGTACTGAGTGGGAAAAAGTGTGTGTCTATAGCTTCCACCACAGACGAACTCAAACGGCGCTGGCGAATGCATCGCTAGCCAGAGATCCTGCATCCGCATCTTGTCGCGCGTATCGAACCAATCGGCCAAGCTCCAGCGCGACTTGGCCTTATCGTCCTGCTTCTTGATGACGATGTTGTAGACTTCGCCCTGGCCGCCGCCTCCGCCGCCAGCCCCTTGGGCCACGGCGACAGAAGAACTCGAGAGGACTAAGAGAATGCAAAGGACTCGAGTCATGCTCTTCAATCGAGGAAACGAAAGTACTGGGCTTCGATCACGTCGATCTCCGCATTCTTTCCGCAGTTGGAGCACGGAATCGCTTGCTTAACCTCGGGCTTGCCGCTGGAAAATTCTTTGCCGCGGGTGAACAGGATAGCCGAAGCGGTGTCGCATTCCTCGCAGAAGTACGGCACGTAGAACGACTCCACCGTAGAGCCCTTGGGAATGAACCCGTCGATCATGTTGATCTGATCGATGATGGCTTTTTGAGCCTTCTTGAAGATGAACTGGGAGCCTGACTCCGCTGTGCGGATCCACTTGATCCACTCGCGGATGCCGCAGCTGTTGATCGCATTGACGCCGGCAAGGTCTATGGCGACCTTCTTCAATCCGTTAAGGGGAAGTTTCCCGAAGTCCGTGTCTTCGTCGATATGCCCGTAGAACTCGTAGTTTATTTGGTCCGTCATACGTTGCTCAGTCACATTGAATTGCCCCATCCGTCATCAATAGATCATTGCGATGTGGATGTTCTTGCGCTGAATGTCTTGCTTCCAACTGATATGGACGATCGGAATCAAGTATCCCACGAAACTGCGCTTGCCCGCATCGACAATCAGATAATGCGAACTACACAGATCGAACATCATTCGGCAGCCGATGCCTGCGCCACCAATTCCCATGTTCATCGAGGCGCCCATGCCGCGTTGAAACGTATCGTACACCCTGAAAATCGCTTTTTCTGTAACGTAGTTTCCAAGGTCGTCGATGGTGGAAGCCAAAAGATAGTTGGCATTCCATGCGACGACTAACTTAGCGCTTCGCCCCTCAGGAAGCGAGGCCTCTTGACCGCGCTCAACGACGAACCCATGCGCGTTGTAGACGACGTTAGTGAAAAGCTCATCGCAAACGCGCAAGGTGGCTTCAGCCATGTTGGCGGCAATCGAGGCTTTTGCGAGCTCGCGAGAGATTTCCATCAAGACTTCGTCTTTTTCTTTAGATGTCCTAAACGGAAACACCAGCTCGTGGGCGACCTCGCCCAGGATCGCTGACGAACCTCGGTCAAAGATGAAGCGAGGATCCTTGACCATGCGCGCCGCCATGGATGCTTCGATGCCGAAACGGGCGCAATCCGATTGAACGAGATGATAGAAGCCCTGCGAAAAAACGGAGCTCATCACTCCAGCTCCACCTAAGTTCTCGCAGACGACCACTGCGTTGCGGCGATCTATATCCAGCGGGACCTTGGCGCGATGTGCAGCAAAAACAAGATTGGGAGGCTGCTCCGTGAGCCCCCCGTCGTCGATGAGTTTTTTTAGAGCAGGAATCTCACCGATGATCCGCATCTAGGTCCTTATGCGAAGACTTCGTTGTTTGAGACTTCGTGTGGTCCTCTGGGTACAGCGACATTGTCTCACGCGGAACTCTTAAGATGAAAGAGGAACCTTCTCCCGGCGTGCTCTCCACTCGCACCGAACCACCCAACTCCTTGAGCGCCTGAGCCACCGCGTCAAGCCCTACACCACGGCCCGAGGTCATGCTGGCTTCGCCGTCTTTGGTAGAAAATCCCGCATCGAAAATCCGCTGAATGATCTCTTCATCCGACTGCTCGTCGACCTGCTTGGCGTTCTGTCCATTGGCTTTGAGTTTTTTGCGGATCTT
>JBGAWT010000280.1:0-3158 GCA_044227445.1 Bdellovibrionia bacterium
GATCAGAACAGCGGGAATGACCTTACGCTCACCCGCCTCGAATGCGTTTTTGTGCGGTGAGGTCATTTGTACATCTGATCGATGAGATCTTTGTAGCGGCTCTCGATCACAGCGCGCTTCATCTTAAGGGTAGGCGTCATCTCCGAGTCGGCGATCGAAAACTCGCGCGTGAGAACGACAAAGCGCTTCACCTTTTCGTAGTTGGCTAGTCCCTTGTTGAGCTCATCGACATGGGTGTTTACTTCGGCAATGGTCGTCGGGTCCTCAAGAGCAGGTCCGGCGCCTAAGCGCCCTTCTTTTTGAAGCTCCGCGAGCTTGGATTCGGTCAAAGTAACAATCGCGGAGAAGTATTTCCGTCCGTCGCCCACCAAGCAGACCTGGCTGATGATGTCTGCGGTCTTGAGCTTTTCTTCGATCGGAAGAGGGGCAACCATCTTGCCGCCGCTGGACTTCATGATCTCTTTTTTTCGGCCACGAATCTTAACGAGCCCCTCGGGCGTATACTCGCCCAAATCCCCCGTGTGCAGCCAGCCCTCGCTATCGATCGCCTCGCGCGTGGTGGCCTCATCTTTATAATAGCCTTCAAACACATGGCGGCCCCGGGTGAGCAGCTCGCCGTCATCTGCGATCTTGAACTCTACGCCCTGCACAGGTTTGCCTACGGTACCTGCGCTCTCGACTCCGCGCTGGGTCATGCAGATCACGCCTGTGGATTCGGTCTGGCCAAAGTCCTCCAGAATCTCAAGCCCTATACCTCTAAACCAGCGCGAGACGTGCGCAGGCAGGGCCGCCGCTCCGCTTGCGATCGTGTGCGGCCGAGGCAATCCCAAAGCCGCGCGCACTTTGGAGAGCACAAGCTTGTCAGCCACTGGAAGCAAAGCCAGGTCCGCAACGCTGGGCTTGGAACCGGAGTACTTAGCCATCGCAACGCGGGAGCCTACACCCAATGCCCATTGCATGAGCTGTTTGCGAGGAGGAGGCGCGCTGCGGACCTTGGCGAGCACGCCTTCCATCATCTTTTCCCATAAGCGCGGAACGCTCAAAAGCAGACTGGGGTTGACCTCCGGAAGCTCCTGCGAAACAGCGTCAAACTTAGTGGCAAAGAAAACCGTATAGCGCTGAGTGATGCCCACACCCACGTTCTGAATCTTCTCAGCGATGTGACAAAGAGGAAGAAACGAAAACAGCTCCCCTTTCGAAAACGGCAAATCCCATGTCTTGACCGCAACATTGGCTGTGTAAGCCAGATTGTCTTGCGTGAGCACCGCGCCCTTGGGACTGCCCGTCGTACCCGACGTATAAATGATGAAAGAACCGGTCTCGGGTTTCACGCCCTCAAGCAGCGACTCAAAGGACTTGGCTCCTGAGCCTTCGGCGATCTTGCGGCCTTCGGCTAGAGCCTCTTCGTATCCGATGGACCTAGGATGAACGGAAACTCCTTTGACGAACACGAGCACGCGCTTCACGCGATCCGGAAGCGGATGTTCCTTTTTATCGCCTAATGCTTTATCGAAAAACTCCTGATCCTTGACGGCCAAGAACCGGGATTCGGAATGATTGAGGATGTACTGAATGTCTTTGGCAATCGAGTTGGGATACATGCCTGCGGACTTGCCACCGAGCAATGCGAACGCAAGCTCCGTGGTCACCCACTGGTGGCAGTTCGGCGAAAGGATGCAGCCGACGTCTTTGGAGGTCATTCCTTGCGAATCAAAAAACAATGCCAGGTGGTAGACACGCTCTTTGAACTCACGGGCGGAAATGGACTTCCACTGCCCATATTCTTTGTATTTTTGCGCTGCGCGATTTGGATCTTCTTTGGCCCAGCGGTCTAAGCGGTGCAAAACAGTCGGCATATTTTCCCCCGGAGTCCATACGAGGTTTACGCGACCCGCGAAAGAAATGTCAACCTGATGCTCTGCGATACCGAAGAGAAAGGGATGAACTTTGCGCGAATTTTCGCACTCATCCTAATGCTCTGCGACATCGCGAACGCGGGCCCAAAGCGTTCGGCACACGACGAAGCGTTGCTAAAAGCCTACGCTGAAGGTGTCCAAAAAGAGGGACTGAGCTATCTCGATCGCCGCGCGCAGCAACTATCAGACCGGCATGACTCCCACTACTCCACAGCGAACGTGCCTGCATATGGAGAGAGAAACGGAGGGGAATATCCGTTGATGACTGAGTTTATCGACACGCTTCCAGACTCCCCCGAGCTCTATCTTTGGCTCGAAAGAAAAATTCGCGCGACCTCCGAGAAAAACTATTCTCCCGCAGCCGACTGGATTCGTTGGGACACTCTCTTTAAGAACAACGAAAAGCGATTTGATGCGCTTAAGCCCGAGATTTTCGAGGTGCTCGCGGAAAAAAACCCGTCTCTCCATCTCCTCTTGAAAAGTCGGCTCAATGAAAGGCGCCAGCTATCCCCCAAGCTCTTCGAAAATACGATGGCCGAGCCTGACCTCATCGCCAAGAACTCCGCGCATCGAGCCGCTCGAAAAAAGATCGTAGAAAAGTACACAGCTCTTGTGAATGAACACGGACCACAATGGTTACTCAATCACCAGACCTACCTCGAGAAGGAATGGGACTACGAAAAACAACTCGTCGGCATCGACCGCGAATACGGCACATTGAGCGGCAAGAACTCCATGGCAGGCATCGTCTCTGAGGCAATCGACCGCGCTACCGATTCGCCCGAGCTAGACAAATGGTTACTCAATACTCGCGACGACCAGAAAGGATGGAACCGCGAAGGCCTCCTCTTCGAGCACCTATTTAGCAACAACATAGACCGACTCAGAAGACTCGAACCACAATTGCTCGAAGCCTTTTGGAGAGGGGACAACAATGTTGATAGACTGTTTTTCTTGCGGGCTAATTCCCTAGAGGACCCCTCCGAAATACGGCGATTCTTAGTCGAGCGCACCATGGGTTATGACAACGTCAACACGACAAACCTTTCGTACTCTCGATATCACAAGGAAAATATCCCTCCCGAGCTCAAGCTGCTATTCGAAGACAAATACGCTGCGCGCACGGGCGCCAGCCCAAACCGACGACCTCCGCCGTTCACAAGCAAGGAAATGTCGGATGCCCAATTCGAAGTATTTCAACAAGAGCTCGCTTCTGCGAACGACTCTACAACCACCGCGCTG
>JBGAWT010000011.1:0-27708 GCA_044227445.1 Bdellovibrionia bacterium
GGCTCGCTCGCGACCGCTAAAGCGGTACCCGCGAGCTCCGCCATTAACCGCTCGCGCATCCTGCGCTCGCTATCCCCTCATTGAAGTAACGAACGCTCCGCGGTCGTTCGATCGTAAGCGCACCATTCTAAATAAAAAGGGCGCCTTGTTTGGCGCCCTTTTTATTTAGAATGGTGCGGGATGAGGGGATTGAACCCCCGACCTTGGCCGTGTAAAGACCCTGCTCTACCGCTGAGCTAATCCCGCATTCCTAAAACGAGAACGGCACGCGCAGATCCTGCAATCCACTACGTGCCGCCCCGATATTCAAACTACTAAGCCGAAACAGTCGCTTCAGACGAGCTTCGTGCCGGCATTTCACTACTAGCGGAAGCTTCGTCGGTCTTGACGTGCAGGTGCTTGTACTTAGCCAAGCCCGTGCCTGCAGGAATCAAGCGGCCCATGATGACGTTCTCTTTGAGACCGCGGAGGAAGTCCACGCGACCGCTGATAGCGGCTTCGGTGAGCACCTTCGTGGTTTCTTGGAACGAAGCGGCCGAGATGAAGCTGTCCGTCGTCAGAGATGCCTTGGTGATACCAAGCAGCAGAGGTTCGACGGTAGCTGGAACGCCGCCCGTCTTCATCACCCGCTGATTCTCTTCTTCGAACGCCATCTTCTCGACTTGTTCGCCAGGAAGGAACGGAGAATCTCCGGCTTCCTTGACCTTCACCTTGCGAAGCATTTGGCGAACGATCGTCTCGATGTGCTTATCGTTAATCTTAACGCCTTGCAAACGATAGACTTCTTGAACTTCGTCGACCAAGTACTTGGCCAGAGCCTTGTCGCCCAACACGCGCAGAATGTCGTGCGGGTTGACAGGTCCGTCCATCAGAGGCTCGCCGGCCTTGACGTAATCGCCTTCGTTGACTGCCAAGTGGCGGCCCTTGCCGATGAGATATTCGCGAGGCTCGCCGGACTCTGGAGTCACGATGAGCTTGCGCTTACCCTTGGTGTCCTTACCGAAGGAGACCATGCCGTCGATTTCGGTGACGACTGCGGAATCCTTAGGCTTACGAGCTTCGAAGAGTTCGGCAACGCGAGGCAGACCGCCCGTGATGTCCTTAGTCTTCGTCGTTTCGCGGTGGATCTTAGCGATCGTGTCGCCGGCGCGGAGCTGGTCACCTTCGTTGATGACGATGTTAGCGCCCACGGGCAGCATGTAGCGTGCCACGCGGTTGCTTCCTTCGATCTTGAGGGTGTTACCCTTGCCGTCGGTGATGAGAACCTTAGGACGCTTGTCCGTAGCCTTGGTCTCAACGATAACCTTGTGCGAAAGACCCGTGACGCTGTCGAACTGCTCTTGCATCGTGACGCCTTCTTCGACGTCCTCGAATTGAACAGTACCCGAAGCTTCGGTGACGATCGGCGTAGAGTAAGGATCCCATTCAGCGATGACCTTGCCCTTTTCGACAGGATCGCCTTCCTTCACGACGAGCTTGGCGCCGTAAACGATTGGGTACTTCTCGCGCTCACGACCGTTGCCGTCGAGAATGATGATCTCGCCGTTTCGGTTCATGACCGTGAGGTAGCCTTCCTTATTCTTGACCGTCGTGACGTTCAGGAACTTCACAGTGCCCTTGGTCTTGACTTCGATGCTGGATTGTTCAGCGCGACGAGAAGCGGCACCACCGATGTGGAACGTACGCATCGTAAGCTGAGTTCCAGGTTCGCCGATGGACTGAGCGGCGATGACGCCGACAGCCTCACCGTTGCTGACCATGCGTCCGCGAGCGAGATCTCGGCCGTAGCAGAGGCCGCAGATGCCCTTCTTGGACTGGCAAGTGAGCACGGAACGAATCCTGACGCGATCGATGCCCGACTCTTCGACCTTCTTAACGAGGTCTTCGTCGATCATCTCGTTTGCCTTGACCAACACTTCGTTGGTCACAGGATCGATGACGTCTTCGAGGGTCACGCGACCCAAGATGCGATCGCCCATGCGCTCGATGACTTCGCCGCCTTCGATGAGAGCGGAGATGTACAGACCGTCCAGGGTTCCGCAATCTGGCTCGGTAACAACGACGTCTTGCGACACGTCGACCAAGCGGCGAGTGAGGTAACCGGAGTTAGCGGTCTTGAGCGCCGTATCGGCCAAGCCCTTACGAGCGCCGTGGGTCGATACGAAGTATTGGAGAACCGACAGACCTTCGCGGAAGTTCGAAACGATCGGCGTTTCGATGATTTCGCCCGATGGCTTAGCCATCAGACCGCGCATGCCGGCCAGCTGACGGATCTGAGCGTTCGAACCTCTGGCGCCGGAATCCGCCATCATGAAGATGGAGTTGAAGGAAGGCCCGATCACATCGGTTTCCTTGCCCTTCCAGCCGACAGGAGCCTTGAAGCTCTGAACCGACAGACGCTTCATCATGGCGCTGGCGATCTGTTCTGAGGTTTGAGCCCAGATGTCGATGACTTTGTTGTAGCGCTCGCCGTCGGTGATGAGACCTTCGACGTATTGGTTCTCGATTTCGTGAACCTGAGCGTAGGCCTTGTCCAGGAACTCCTTCTTCTCAGGAGGCATGAGCATGTCATGCACCGAGATGGAGATACCGGCGCGCATAGCTTCACGGAAACCCGTTTGCATGAGCGCGTCAGCCAAGAGCACCGTCTTCTTGTTACCCGTCAAGCGGAAGCACAAGTCGATAAGCTCAGCTACGTCCTTCTTGCCCAACACTTTGTTGTAGTGAGCGAAGGTGATCTCAGTCGGAACGACTTCGGACAGGATGGCGCGGCCAACCGTCGTGTCGTAGGACTTGCCGGCGATACGGCAACGGATCTTGGTTTGGATCGTCACTGCGCCCGCGTCGTAAGCCATGTGGACTTCTTGCGGGTTAGCGAAGATCTTGCCATCGCCTTTAGCGAACGGACGCTCGCGGGTCATGTAGTACAGACCCAAGACGATGTCTTGCGAAGGTACGATGATCGGCTTGCCGTGCGCAGGCGAGAGAATGTTGTTCGTGGACATCATGAGCACGCGAGCTTCGATCTGAGCTTCGATCGACAGCGGAACGTGCACGGCCATTTGGTCGCCGTCGAAGTCGGCGTTGAAAGCCGAACAAACGAGCGGATGCAATTGGATAGCTTTTCCTTCGATCAGCACAGGTTCGAAAGCCTGGATGCCGAGGCGGTGAAGCGTTGGAGCGCGGTTCAGGAGCACAGGGTGTTCCTTAACGACTTCTTCCAAGATGTCCCAAACTTCGGAACGTTGCTTTTCGACCATCTTCTTGGCGGACTTGATGGTGGTGACGTAACCGTACTCAGCAAGCTTGTTGTAAATGAACGGCTTGAAGAGCTCGAGCGCCATGACCTTAGGCAAGCCGCATTGATGCAGCTTGAGCTCTGGTCCGACGACGATGACGGAACGACCGGAGTAATCGACGCGCTTACCGAGCAGGTTTTGGCGGAAGCGGCCTTGCTTACCCTTGAGCATGTCAGACAACGAACGAAGCGGACGCTTGTTAGCGCCGGTGAACGTCTTGCCACGACGGCCGTTGTCGAACAATGCGTCGACAGCTTCCTGCAGCATGCGTTTTTCGTTGCGAATGATGATCTCTGGAGCGTTGAGCTCCATGAGGCGCTTCAGACGGTTATTGCGATTGATCACGCGGCGGTACAGATCGTTGAGATCCGACGTCGCGAAACGGCCGCCGTCCAAAGGAACCAGAGGACGCAATTCAGGTGGAATGACCGGAATCACTTCGAGCATCATCCAATCAGCATGATTGGTGCCGCTGTTCTTGAACGCTTCAACGACCTTAAGACGCTTGGAGAGCTTAGTGCGTTGAGCTTCGGAGGTCGTCTGCTTGAGCTCGCGGCGCAGTTGGCGCGAGAGCATCTCGATGTCGACCTTCTTGAGCATGTCGCGGATCGCGTCGCCACCCATGGCGGCCGTGAAGGTCATGCCTTCGCGAACCAGCTGGGTGTACTTTTCTTCGGAGAGAACCGTGTTCTCTTCGAGACCCGAGTTACCGACATCCAAAAGCAGGAAGGCTTCGCAATAAAGGACCTTTTCCAGATCCTTCAAGGTCATGTCCAGCAAAGCGCCGATGCGCGAAGGCAACGAACGCAAGAACCAGATGTGAGCTACTGGCGTAGCCAACTCGATGTGACCAAGACGTTCACGGCGAACCTTGGATTGAATGACTTCGACGCCGCACTTTTCGCAGACGACGCCACGGTGCTTCATGCGCTTGTACTTACCGCAGTTGCACTCGTAGTCTTTGACTGGACCAAAGATCTTGGCGCAGAACAGGCCGTCGCGTTCAGGTTTGAACGTACGGTAGTTGATGGTTTCGGGTTTTTTTACTTCCCCGAAGGACCATTCCCGAATGCGCTCGGGAGACGCCAGAGAAATTCGAATCCCCGTAAAGCTCAGGGGATCCTTTGGCTTGTCGAAAAAGTTTAGCAAGTCTTTCATGTTTTTCCTCGGTACCTAACTAATTAGAGCAATTCGCCCTTCAAGCCTTTGTCTTCTTCCTCGATCAGCTCGACGTTCAGGGCCAAGCTTTGGAGTTCCTTGACCAAGACGTTGAACGATTCGGGGAGACCCGGTTCGAGCAGGTGCTCGCCCTTGACGATGGCTTCGTACATGCGGTTTCTGCCAGTCACGTCGTCGGACTTGACCGTCAGGAACTCTTGTAAGCTGAAGGCAGCGCCATAAGCTTCGAGTGCCCAGACTTCCATTTCGCCCAAGCGTTGACCACCGAACTGAGCCTTGCCGCCCAGCGGTTGCTGGGTGACCAAGCTGTAAGGGCCGATGCTTCGAGCATGGATCTTTTCTTCGACCAGGTGGTGGAGCTTGAGGATGTACATCACGCCCACCGTGACTTCTTCTGCGAAAGGCTCGCCCGAGACGCCGTCGTACAACGTCGTCTGGCCGCGCTTCGGCAGGTCCGCCAGGTCAAGCATGCGCTCGATGTCCTTCTCGCTTGCGCCGTCGAATACCGGCGTCGCGAGGTGAACACCCTTGCGCAGGATCTGAGCCATCTTCTTGATTTCGTTATCCGAAGCCTTCTCCAGGTACTTGTCGACTTCAGGGCTGCTGTAGACGTCCTTGAGGAGCTTCTTGAGCTTCTCAGGCTGGAACTGATCGCAGTAGGAGTTCACCTTTTGCGAGATCCCCAGAGCTGCCCAACCGAGCATGACCTCGAGCAATTGCCCGATGTTCATACGCGAAGGAACGCCCAGTGGGTTCAGAACCATGTCCACAGGAGAACCGTCTGCCAGGAACGGCATGTCTTCGGCCGGAACAATACGGCTGATGACACCCTTATTTCCGTGGCGGCCGGCCATCTTGTCGCCGACTTGCAGACGGCGCTTGATAGCGATCTGGACCTTGACCATCTTGATGACGCCAGGAGCCAGTTCGTCGCCCTTCTTGAGCTTTTCGACCTTCTCTTTGAAGACGTAACGGACGGCGTCGATCTTTTCTTTCGACGTGTTCGTCAGCGTGGTGACTTCTTGCTCGAGCTCATCCTTCACAGGAATGAAGCCCAAGAGGTCAAACGGAATCGCAGTGAGCGTATCCTTGTCGAGCTTTTGGCCCTTCTTCAGGAGCTCATCCGCACCGTCTTCGGAGAGGAGCTTGCCCGTGGTGGTCGCGCCGTCCAGGATCTTAGCGATCTTGGTAAAAGCGGACTGACGGATAGCATCCAATTCGATCTTCTCGTCGCGGCGGATCTTGGCGATCTGCTCTTCGAGAATAGCTTTGGTGCGTTCATCTGGCTCCGTGCCTTCGCGAGCGAAGACCTGAGCATTGATGATGATGCCGTTAACACCCGAGGGAACGCGCAGCGACGTATCGCGGACGTCGCCAGCTTTTTCGCCGAAGATGGCTCGGAGGAGCTTTTCTTCAGGAGAGAGCTGGGTTTCGCCCTTCGGCGTGACTTTGCCGACGAGGATGTCGCCAGGCTTCACTTCAGCGCCGATACGGATGATCCCGCTGTTGTCGAGGTCCTTGAGGGCCTCTTCGCCAACGTTCGGGATGTCGCGGGTGATTTCTTCCTTACCGAGCTTGGTGTCGCGGGCAACGCATTCGAACTCTTCGATGTGAATCGAAGTGAACGTGTCTTCCTTGATCAGGCGCTCGGAGATGAGGATCGAGTCTTCGAAGTTGTAGCCGTTCCAAGGCATGAAGGCGACCAGGCGTCAGCCAAGACATCTCCAGCCTTCACGCGATCGCCGACGTTCACAACCGGACGCTGCGTGACGCAGGTGTTTTGGTTGGAACGTTGGTACTTCGTGAGGTTGTAGATATCGACTTCGGAACCGATGTCCTCGGACTTGTAGTTCGTGCGACGAACCACGATCTTGGTGCCGTCGACCATGATGACTTCGCCATCATGTTTGGTCAGGATGATCTGACCAGAGTCGCGGGCCACGACCTGTTCGATGCCGGTGCCAACGTACGGCGCCTGCGTGCGAATGAGCGGCACGGCTTGGCGTTGCATGTTGGAACCCATCAAGGCGCGGTTCGCGTCGTCGTGTTCCAAGAACGGAATCAGCGATGCAGCGATCGAAACGAGCTGGTTGGGCGAAACGTCCATGAGCTCGATTTCGTCTGGGTTGACCAGAGCGTAATCGCCGCGGCGGCGGGCTGCTACGAAATCGGTAGCCAGCTTGCCGGACTTCAGCGCTTCCGGAGCTACTTGGGCGATGACCTTGTTCTCTTCTTCGGTCGCCGTAAAGAAACGAATCTCGTCGGTGAGCTTCCTTTCCTTGATCATGCGATACGGCGTCTCGATGAAGCCGAACTCATTGACGCGGGCGTAAGTCGAAAGACTTGCGATCAGACCGATGTTCGGACCTTCAGGCGTCTCGATCGGGCAGATACGGCCGTAGTGAGTGTTGTGAACGTCGCGGACTTCGAAGCCTGCGCGCTCGCGAGTCAGACCGCCTGGTCCCAGTGCCGAAAGACGACGCTTGTGCGTGACTTCGGACAAGGGGTTCGTCTGATCCATAAACTGCGAGAGCTGGCTGGATCCGAAGAACTCCTTAACCACCGCGGAAACAGGCTTCTGGTTGATCAGGTCGTGAGGCATCAGGGTTTCGACTTCCTGAATGCTCATGCGTTCCTTGATCGCGCGCTCCATGCGGACCAGACCGATGCGGTACTGGTTCTCGATGAGCTCGCCCACCGCGCGAACGCGGCGGTTACCCAAATGGTCGATATCGTCGATCGTTCCGCGGCCGTTGTTCAGCTCGCAGAGGTAGAGCAAGGTCGACAAAATGTCTTCCTTGGTCAAGATCGTCGTATCGGTAGAACCCTTGTTGTTCGGGAACTTGTAGTTCAGCTTCAAGCGGCCGACGCGCGACAAATCGTAGCGGTCGGGGTTGAAGAACAGGTTCTCGAAAAGCTGCTTGGCAGCTTCGATCGTGGGTGGATCACCCGGACGCATGCGCTTGTAGATTTCGATGAGCGCTTCTTCAGGGCTCGAGATCTTATCAACAAGCAAGGTGTCGCGGACGAAGGAGCCGTAAGTGAGGTTATCCGTGTAGATGACCTTAACTTCCTTGATGCCCTTGCCACGAAGTTCTTCGACCTTGGCTTCGGTGAGCTCGTGATTGCACTCGAGCAGCACTTCGCCGGTCTTATCGTCGACGATGTCTTCGGAAGCCACGCGGCCCACGACGAACTCAAGCGGGATCTCAAGACGCTTGATGCCTGCGTCTTGCATCTTCTTGATGATCGCTTTGGTGAACTTGCGATTCTTCTTAACGATCGACTCACCGGACTTAGGGTCCGTGATGTCTTCTTCAGCGCGCTGGCCGTTGAGGATATCGAAATCGATGAGCTTGGAGAACTTGCCGTCCTTCTCAAATACGACCTTCTCAATACGATAGAAGTAATTGAGGATCTCGTGATTGGACATGCCCAGAGCGCGCAGGACAATCGTAGCCGGAAGCTTGCGCTTACGGTCGATGCGAGCGTGCAGGATGTCTTTGTGGTCGAACTCGAAATCGAGCCAAGAACCGCGGTGAGGAATCAAACGAGCGGAGTAAAGGATCTTGCCGCTGGAGTGGCTCTTGCCGTGGTCATGATCGAAGATCACGCCAGGCGAGCGGTGCAGCTGGCTGACGATGACGCGTTCGGTACCATTGATGATGAACGAACCCGCCTCAGTCATGAGGGGAATTTCGCCCATGTAAACTTCTTGTTCCTTGATGTCGCGGATATTGCGCGTGCCGGCTTCCTCATCGACATCGTACACCACGAGGCGCACGGTGATCTTCAAGGGCGCAGCGAAGGTCATGCCGCGCTGGCGGCACTCACCGACATCATACTTGGGGGTTTCAAGAGCGTAGCTCTCGAACTCAAGTGAGGCTGTGCGATTGAAATCTTCAATCGGAAACACGGAGCGGAATACAGCCAAAAGACCGGAGTTATCGCGCTTTGCGGGCTCAACATCAGCCTGCAAGAACTTTTCGTAGGACTTCCTTTGTAAGTCGATGAGATTTGGAATCTCAACGGGGGAAGCTACTTTTCCGAATTCTTTACGGATGCGGCGGTTTTCAGAGAACAGAGAGGCCATGAAGACTCCTTGAGACAACCTTCGCGGTGAGAGTGGAGAAACTCATGTGATTTAAACGAGTTCCTTCACTAAAGCAATACAACAAATGAACAGGCGCCCACGATCGGGGATACCCCAAAATCCTTGGGGCTCCCGACCGCGGGTCGCTTATTGAACCAGAGTCAAAAAAGAGGATCGAGTGATCGGACCAATTACTTGATCTCGACCTTTGCGCCTTCGGCTTCGAGCTTCTTCTTGATTTCTTCTGCTTCTTGCTTGTTGACGCCTTCCTTCAGAGTCTTAGGAGCGCCTTCGACTAGGTCCTTAGCTTCTTTCAAGCCGAGGCCCGTGATCGCGCGGACTTCCTTAATGACGTTGATCTTCTTGTCGCCAGAGACGGACAAGACGACCGTGAATTCGGTCTTAGCTTCAGCAGAAGGAGCAGCTCCAGCAGCGGCACCGGCGCCAGCGATGGCGACAGGAGCAGCAGCGGAGACTCCAAACTTTGCTTCCAATTCCTTAACGAGCTGGGACAGCTCGAGTACGGACATGGTTTCGATGAAGGAAACGACTTGTTCCTTAGTAACAGCGGACATGGTCTCTACCTCTTTTTACTTCTTCGTTCTCTCGGCCCTTCTTGAGCTTTGATTACGGGTCCTCTAGTTCAATTTAAAGGACCTGGTTACCCAGCCACTCTCATAGCGGCTGGTTTGAAAGTTCTCTCCTCGCCTATGCACCTAGGCTTGGGTGGCTTTCTTTTTCTCGATTGCTGACAGAACGGTGACCAGGCTTCTGGGCACAGCTGCCAACACGCCGACAAAGTTTGTGACCGGGGCGTTGAGCGTACCCAACATTTTAGCCACCAGCACTTCTCTGCTCGGCAATTTCGCAAGCTCTTCTACGCCAGACACGGTGATTCGCTTGCGATCCAAGAGGCTGTCCTTGAGTTTCAAGGCCTCATGATCTTGTGAAAACTTGTGGATCGTCTTGGCAGCCGCTGCTGGATCGCCGTAAGCGAACGCAACGAGCGTCGGACCAACAACGGTGTCCATCAGGCTCTTAACTTCTTCGCCCATCGCGCCTTCCTTAGAAATGAGGCGAGCGATGTTGTTCTTGAGAACCTTCACTTCGGTGTTCTGCGCGCGCAGCACCTTACGGAGGTCATCGGCTTCGGTTGCCTTCAGGCCTTTGTAATCGGCGAAGATGGCGACTTTAGCGCGGGAGAACTTGTCTTTCAGACTTGCGGAAAGCTCTGTTTTTTCTGTGCGATTCATAAAATTTCCTTCAATCCTTTACCTTAAGCGCCAGCCAATGCTTGAACGTCAGCAGCATCCAGCGGGATAGCAGGGCTCATCGTCGCCGAAAGGGTGATGTTCTTGAGGTACGTGCCCTTGGAAGTCGGAGGCTTAGCTTTTACGATTGCGGAGGCCAGAACTGCGAAATTCTCGCGCAGCTTCTCGGATCCGAAAGACTTACGGCCGATCACGATGTGAATGATGCCGGTCTTCTCGGTGCGGTATTCGATCTTACCGAGCTTCTGTTCCTTAACAGCCTTAGCGACGTCGAAGGTCACAGTGCCCAGCTTCGGGTTTGGCATCAAGCCGCGTGGCCCGAGGAGCTTACCGATCTTGGAGACAGCCACCATCATGTCAGGCGTGGCGATCATCTTGTCGAATTCCATCCAGCCGCCCGAGATCTTCTCGATGAGGTCTTCGGCGCCAACAGCGTCAGCACCTGCAGCGGTCGCTTCCTTCGCCTTTTCGCCCTTGGCGAGAACGGCTACGCGAACACCCTTGCCGATACCATGAGGCAGAACGACTGCGCCGCGAACCATTTGGTCAGCGTGCTTAGGGTCAACACCCAGGTTGAAGGCAACGTCGACTGCTTCGTCGAACTTGGCGTAAGCGACTTGCGGGAGCAGGTCGAACGCTTCATTGATCGAATAACGTTTGCCAGGCTGAACCTTAGCGAACGCGTCGCTATATTTCTTGCCGTGGGGGCCGAGCTTCTTTGCTTTTTTAGTTGTTTCCGACATGCATTCCTCCGTGGTTCAAACGCTGCCTAAGCAGCTCCCACTCTAAAACGGGCTTATGCCCGCAAAACATTTATTCGACCGTGATCCCTGCGCTGCGTGCGCTGCCTGCGATCGTGCGCATTGCAGCTTCAAGCGAACCTGCGTTGAGGTCAGGCATCTTGAGCTTGGCGATCTCTTCGACTTGCTTCTTGGTGACCTTGCCGACCTTGGTCTTGTTCGGTTCGCCTGAGCCCTTTTCGATTTTCGCTGCTTTAATCAAAAGAACCGAAGCAGGAGGCGTCTTGGTGATGAACGTGAAAGAGCGGTCGAGTAAACCGTGATGATCACCGGAATGATCATGCCCTTTTGGTCCTGCGTCTTGGCGTTGAACGCCTTGCAGAACTCCATGATGTTCACGCCGCGTTGGCCTAAGGCCGGGCCTACTGGGGGAGCTGGGTTAGCTTGCCCTGCGGGAATTTGAAGCTTGATCTGACCTGTGACCTTTTTTGCCATAAAATAAACCTTCGTTCGATTTCGCTGAAGCGGGCTTTCTTAACTGCTTCGTTAGATTTTTTCAACCTGAATAAAATCAAGTTCGACAGGGGTCGAGCGGCCGAAGATCGAGACCAGGACCTTGACCTTACCCTTGTCGGGGTTGACGTCTTCCACGACGCCATTGAAATTGGAGAACGGACCGTCGACCACGCGGACGTTTTCGCCTTCGCTGAAGGAGATACGGGGACGGGGCTTGGCCTGACCTTCCGCAATGCGGTTGGTCATCTTTTGAACTTCGGACTCTGCTACGGGAACAGGCTTGATCTTGTCGCCTACGAAACCCGTGATTTTTGGGGTGTTCTTAACGATGTGCCAGGTTTCGTCCGTCAAAACCATCTTAACGAGGATGTAACCTGGGAAAAACCGGCGTTTGCTGGTCTTTTTCTGGCCTTTAACGAGTTCAACGACGTTTTCCTCAGGGACGATGATCTCGCCAAAGAAAGGAGCCTTCTTCTGGGAGCGAATGCGCTCTTCGAGGGCAAGCTTTGCTTTGTGCTCATAGCCTGAATAGGTATGAACGACGTACCAAGCCATTTCAGTTCCTGCAGCCGTCATTGGATTACCACCTTGAAGTTCCATAAACTTACAAAATCACCTGAATTGCGCGCGCCCAAAGGATGTCGAGCAAACCCAGGATTACCCCAGAAATTAATACCATCACGATCACGACCAAAGTCGCCGAGGCCGTATCCCGCTGGGAAGGCCAGGTCACGCGACCCAGCTCATCGACCACATCGGTCATAAACTGGTTGGCGGAACGGTTAGCAAACAAGATCGTTAGGACCAAAACCCCGATCCCCACCGAACCCATGCGAAGGATCAGATCGATGTTCCTGACCTTAGTCTCCAAATCGAGAGCGGCGGCCAGGCGGTTGCCGAGAGCAAACAGCAGATAGCCCGCAAGAGCGGCTACTGACATGAAGCTTCCGACGACCCATTTACGAGATTGATTTTCCATTTGGTCTCTTTTTACCGTTTATTGGCAGGGCAGGAGGGATTCGAACCCACAACCCGCGGATTTGGAATCCGCTGCTCTACCGTTGGAGCTACTGCCCTACAGGTAAAACAGCTTACTTGCCTTCGCGATGAACCGTGTGCTTACGGCAGGCGCGGCAGAACTTCTTGAGCTCAACCTTGTCCGTCGTCTTTTGCTTGTTCTTCGTCTTGGAGTAGTTCTTACGCTTACACTCCGTGCAATCCATACTGATAATGACGCGCATACAGGTACTTCCTTCTTATTTCTTCCTGAACCAAGAGGGGAGCAGCTTTCGGCCACTCCCCTCAGGGTCAAGAATTGAATCTCTCAGAAAACGTCTTATTCGACGATTTCCGCGACGACGCCTGCACCTACGGTGCGGCCCCCTTCACGGATGGCGAAACGAAGTTCCTTTTCCATCGCGATTGGGGTGATCAGCTCGACGTCGATCTGAACGTTGTCGCCAGGCATAACCATTTCCACGTTCGTTGGAAGGGTCACGACACCAGTCACGTCCGTAGTACGGAAGTAGAACTGAGGGCGATAACCGTTGAAGAACGGAGTATGACGGCCGCCTTCTTCCTTCGTCAGAATGTAGGCGGAGCCTTTGAATTTCTTGTGAGGCGTGACCGATCCTGGGTGAGCCAGAACTTGGCCGCGCTCGACTTCTTCCTTCTTCGTGCCGCGAAGCAGGGCGCCGATGTTGTCGCCTGCTTCACCGGAATCCAGGAGCTTGCGGAACATTTCAACGCCGGTGACGACAGTCTTGGTCGTTGGGCGGAGACCGATGATTTCGATTTCTTCGCCGACCTTGATCACGCCGCGCTCAACACGACCCGTGACAACGGTGCCGCGACCAGAGATCGAGAACACGTCTTCGACAGGCATGAGGAAAGGCTTATCTTTGTCGCGCTTAGGTTGCGGAATGTAGGTGTCGACCGCTTCCATAAGCTTGAGGATGGAGGGTTCGCCCACTTCGCCTTGGTCGCCTTCGAGGCCCTTGACTGCAGATCCGCGGATAACCGGAACCTTGTCGCCAGGGAACTTGTAAAGGGTGAGAAGTTCGCGAACTTCCATTTCGACGAGATCGATGAGTTCTTTGTCGTCAACCATGTCGCACTTGTTGAGGAATACGACGATTGCAGGAACACCGACTTGGCGAGCCAAGAGGATGTGTTCGCGGGTCTGAGGCATCGGGCCGTCAGCTGCAGAAACCACGAGGATCGCGCCGTCCATTTGGGCTGCGCCGGTGATCATGTTCTTGACGTAGTCGGCGTGTCCAGGGCAGTCAACGTGCGCGTAGTGGCGATTCTTGGTTTGGTATTCGACGTGTGTCGTATTGATCGTGATACCGCGGGCTTTTTCTTCAGGTGCGTTGTCGATTTGATCGTACGCGCGGGCCTGAGCAAGACCTGACTTAGCAAGAACGGTCGTGATCGCAGCGGTCAAAGTAGTTTTGCCGTGGTCAACGTGTCCGATCGTGCCGATGTTGCAATGGGGTTTGGACCTATCAAATTTTTCTTTCGACATACGCCTATTTTGCCTCCGCCTAATGGCAGCTTAAAAAGTTGAGGTTGACCACCGGAACCTCGGACCGGTTTTTCGAATCGAAAAAACTGGAGCTCTCGACGGGACTCGAACCCGTGACCTCTCCCTTACCAAGGGAGTGCTCTACCAACTGAGCTACAAGAGCTCACAACTTCATAGAGCGGGTTTTCCCAAGGAAGCCGAGTCATTACCCCAATCAATAGGGGTTGTCGACACCCTTTTTGGCCGCCGCCTGAAGGTGTGAAAAATCTGTTTTCTAACCCTTTCTACCCGCAAAATCCGGGCAAAAAGTGGAGCGGGCGAAGGGTCTCGAACCCTCAACCCTCGGCTTGGAAAGCCGATGCTCTACCAATTGAGCTACACCCGCCCATATCCACTGGAGGAGTTCCGGTTCGGCTTTCCGTTCGCATCACGCTCACGGAAGCCCCCACTGGGGGCACGCCTCACTCGGAAAATTTTCCCCTCCAGGGGAAAATTTGGTGGAGAGAGAAGGAATCGAACCTTCGAAGGCATACGCCGCCAGATTTACAGTCTGGTCCCTTTGGCCGCTTGGGTATCTCTCCAAATTTTTAAAAACTCTTATTTCCTCCCGAGAAAACCCGGGGAAGGCTGACATTGGGTTGCCTACAACAAAAAACCCTAAAAGGGTTTTTTGTGGAGCTGGAGACGGGACTTGAACCCACGACCTGCGGTTTACAAAACCGCTGCTCTACCAGCTGAGCTACTCCAGCGCCCAAAGACACTTCGCGGAAACGGCATGCAGGATTCACTCAGAACGAACCAAAAGTCAACGTACGTTTCGATGCTAAAAAAGTCTCCATCTTGGAAACACACCGTTGACTTTGTTTCGGATCGGAAAGACATTTCGGCCCATGAACAAAAAATTTCTCTCCGTTGGTGTAGCGATGTTCCTCGCAGTTCAACTAGGAGTGACAGCGCAAGCGCGTGAAACCAAGCGCGCTCCGAGCGTTGACCACGTGAGCACCTCCTCAAGCTCGAGCAAGACACAAGTGACGATGAATAAAATCGGCTTGGGCATGACGACGCTCTCGGCGATTTCGTCGGCTACCTATCCTTCACTTTCGGCTCTTTTTGATTTCGGTGCCGGAAACACGCTGCAGACCATTTTTTCCATCGGCTACATAGGTGGATTCAGCATGGGCCTGGGCGGAATCTTTAGGCACGACCTGAAGGTCAGCGGGGATTCAGGATTTCACGTAGGGGGCGGTCTGCTCATGAGCCTCACACAAGGCTCCGCGGCGGCGGGTGGACTTGCAGCTATTTTGGCAGCCTATGCAGCAGCTGCGGGTGGCAGCAGCGTAACTTTCGGGCTCACGGGCCAAGGCACAGCGGGCTTTCACGTAGCGGTTCCTGGAACCGGCGGCGCCTTGATGGCTTCGTTCGATGCCGGCGTGAACCTCATGCTCTCAATCGGAAGCTCCGTAGGCTTCGGCTTCAACATCGGTGGCCTCTCGCCTGCTCTGGGCTTGAGCCTGCACTACTTCCTGTAAAAACAGGGATTTCGAATTCTTGGAAGGCCTGCAAAGCCAATGGTTTTGCAGGCCTTTTCTTTTTGTGCCATACGAATTACACAGACCTTATATAATTGACAATATTAGTACACATAAGATAGGTGAAGCCCAAATGAATTTCCAAGCGCTTCGCCAAACCGGTGGTCTTTTCCTTATCCTCTGCTGCGCGTCTTATTCGGTCGCTATGCGACCGGCTTTTGCGGGCCCACCTGAGGCTACTTGGGAAGTAAACCTCGAACGCAAACTCAATTCTAAAGTCGCTCGGAACATCCTCATCTACGGAAATATTCGAGACCATTTTAGGACCTCCTATCAGGAAGGCGGATTTGGATATGTTCCTATTCGTCCCTATCTCGAAGGCAACCACCTCAGTAACTTCGATATCGTTGTTTATTACGACCGAAGCGAAGGCATTAAGTTTCAAGGGAAAAAAGCCCAGGAGCTGTACAAGGATTTCAACATCGTCTTGACCGCCATGGACGAGGTCATGCGAACGAATTACGCAGAAAAAGGAGTCCCGAGAGATCCTGCGACCGCGTTGTCCGTTTTGGAAAACTACGTTTGGTCGAAATCCTTAAGCGGAAAAACTGTCGCTGTCGTGATGGATTATATGGAGACGATTTCGGACCTCAGCGATGAGACCCCTGAGGAGAAAGCAGTCTCCGTTCAGCTCCAAAAATGGATCAACTCGCCACGATTTGACCGAACTAAAGTTCAAACCATTTTTCTGACTGAAGAAAAGCTCAAGGTGAATAAAAGGATCGTCGAAAATGCCCGAGTCGTTTCGATCGAGGTACCAGTTCCCAGCGAAGGGGAACGGCTTGAGTACATCAACAGCTATATCGCTGACTTCAACCCAACCGTTGCACCGAAAGCCAAGCAAGACTCAAAATCAGAAGCTAAACCCGAAGTGAAGAAAACAATCGGAAAAGCTGACTCCAAAGAAGAAATCGAGGCCCGCGAAAAGGAAGTGGCCGAAGAGCTCAAGAAAGAAAAGGCTCGGGTCAAAACAGACCTTGAGAAGAAGGTTTTGGTCATTGAACCTGCCGTCTTGGCCCGCATGACCTCAGGGATGAATTACGACAACCTGAAGTTCATGCTCGCTGAGCACCTTGAGAACGGCCTTCCTCTGAATCCGGAATCACTCATTAAACGAAAGAAGGAAGTCATCGACCGTGAGTCCAATGGCATGCTCGAATTTATCGAGCCCAAGTATACGTTAGAAGACGTCGGCGGAAACGAGGAAGTCAAAGCCTCCCTTCGCACCACAGTTCAAGCCATCAAGGAAGGAAACAGAGCTGTTGTTCCCATGGGATACCTTTTCGCAGGTACGGTCGGCACCGGAAAAACGTTCATCGTGACGGCGCTCGCAGGTGAGATTGGGATTCCGGTCGTCATGCTGAAAAACTTTCGATCGATGTGGCAGGGCGAGAGCGAAGCCAATCTAGAAAAAATCTTCCGCATCCTCTCAGCGATGGAACCTGTGATGGTCGTGATCGACGAAGCGGACACGCAGTTGGGAAAACGCGGCGGAGCCGATAGTGGCTCAAGCGCAACGGATCAAAGAATTCTAGGCAAGATGTTAGAGCTTATGGGCAACACGGAAAAACGCGGCAAGATTATCTGGGCGCTCATGACTTCTCGTCCAGATCGTATACAAGTAGACTTTATTCGCTCAGGCCGCGCTGACGTTCACGTCTCGCTTTTTAACCCACGCTCGATCAAGGAGCGAAGAGACCTGTTCAAGCGCGTGCTGAAAAAGACGCAAATATTGAGTCTCAAGGAAGCGGACTTCTCGGATGAGTTCTTCGATAAGCTCCCTGTACTCTCGGGTGCGGATTACGAAAGCGTGCTCACCAAGGCTTCTGCAGAAGCCTTTAGCCTAAGCCTCAAAGATCCTACTCGTCAAAAAGAACCGACTCGTCAAATGGTCGAGACGGCCTTCGCAAACTTCAAGCCGGCAGTCGCTCCCGAAAAGATGCGAGCCCTGGACCTCATTGCGGTCAAATACTGCACCGACAAGACGATGATTCCTAGCTGCTACGCGGCACTGAGCGAGAAACAACTGAACGACGAAATCGATATCGCGAGCTGCTTCCTCGAGCGTTAGCTCGTTAGCCGTGAGATCAAGATCCCCGCAGCAACGGATACGTTGAGCGAGGTCACGCCCTTGCCCGCCGGAGGAATCCCGCACAGAACATCACAGGCTTCTTCGGTGAGCCTTCGCATGCCTTTTTCTTCGTTGCCCAAGACCAGCAGCCAAGGCCTGTCGCGTTCGATCTTCAGATACGAATCTTGAGCATGCTCGGAGGTTCCTAGGATCCAAAGGCCGCTTTCTTTGGCAATCTCACATCCGTGCTGCAAGTTGGTGTGAACCGCAAAGGGCACGTGCTCGATTCCACCCGAGGCTACGTCGTAGGCTACGCTCGAGAGCGGTGCCGAGCGCTCCTGCGTGATGAAAATCCCCTGCACTCCAAAAAATCCAGCTGCGCGAAAAATAGCTCCCACATTGTGAGGATCCTGCAACGAATCCAGTGCAAGCCACAGGCCTTTGCCCTTGGCCCGGGTAGTGGCGTCTTGGAAAAGCTCTTCAACGCTCAAAGGCTGCCGCTCCCTGACTTGAGCAAGACCGCCGCCTTCACGACCGCCCTCCGCATTAACTCGCGCGCGATCGTCGCGTGCACTGCCGCTAGCGACCGTCGTGCGAATTCCTAGCTTGCGAGCCAGCGCTTCGACTCGGTCCCAGCCGGGCGCGCCCTTGGGAGGCACACGAAGCTCGATCACATCTTTGGGACGAGTCTCTAGGATCGCCAACACACTGTGGGGATTTCGGACGGTAATGGCCGCACCACTCATACGGACCTCAGTTCATCAAAAACAAATTGAAGCATCGGAACGGGGTTAGGCTGTGAGAGGAGCGACCTGCCCAGCACGATGCCACTTGCGCCCGCCTGCGCCGCTTGCGCAGGAGCAGCGACGCGCGCCTGATCATTGGATTGGGTCCCTGGAAGCCTGATTCCGGGCACGAGACGATAGCCCCCCGCAGGAAGAAGCTTCAGCTCCTGAGCGGAGCACACCCAACCGTGAGCCCCCCAGCTTTGCGCAGCCTTAGCCCAGGCGCTCACCGTGTCCGCGATCGCGGGCAAGCCTGGATAGACTTCTTTCCAAGTGGTCTCCGAAAAAGAGGTCAACGCAGTAACGGCTAGAAGCTTCGTCTGGCCCGCCTCTGCGCAGGCGGCCCTCCACATCTCGCTCCCACCGGCGGCATGCACAGTAAGGAAGTTCACGCCAAGCGCGGATGCCGCTTTGGTGGCCTTGGCCACGGTCGTCGGAATGTCGTGAAGCTTGAGGTCCAAAAGTACGCGCGCGCCCTGATCGCGGATTTTCTCGACGATGCGCGGTCCTTGCGAAACGAAAAGCTCTAAGCCCACCTTGAATACGGTTTGCTCAGGATGCAGACCCTTGAGCTCCTGCACCCACGCGAGCGCGCGCTCTTGGTCCGAAGTATCTAGCGCGATGACGCAATCGACTTTAGCCATCAATAAGACCGCGCGAAAATCACGCGCAGCGATCCTTCCTTCTTGCCGCATACGAGGCAGCCTTTGGATCCGGGCTGGGTCTCATATGCTTTGTTGAGCGGAAGGCAGCGAATCGTGGCCTTGGTCTCTTCCTTGACACGCGCTTCGCATTCCTTGGAGCCGCACCAGCAGGCTTCGTAAAATCCGCCTTTCGCGTCCAGATCCTTAGAGAAAGCGGCGTAGTCACTCGCCTGATACGTGTTCTTGTCGCGAAATGCTTGAGCGCGCTCCAAAAGACCCGCTTGGATCTCGGTGAGAAGCGCAGGAACCCGAGCCGCGAAACCATCCAGCGGCAAGAACTCCTTGGTGCCCGTATCGCGGCGAGTGAGCACGATCTGGCCCTTCTCAAGATCGCGCGGACCGACTTCCACTCGAAGCGGAATTCCCAACATCTCGTACTCGTGAAACTTCCAGCCCGGCTGCTTGGTCTCGTCCGTGTCGAGGAGCACGCCGACGTTCTCGCCCGCGTAGCTTTGCGAGCGAATATCGGCAGCGAGCTTCTCGGAGACTTCAACAATCTGAGCACGCGAATCCGGCTTCAAAAAAGGAACGATGACAACCTGGGTTGCGGCTAAGCGCGGAGGCAGCACGAGCCCTTTGTCATCCGAGTGGGTCATGATCATCCCGCCGATGAGACGAGTCGAAACGCCCCAGCTCGTCTGATGCACAACCTTCTGCTTGCTGTCCTTGTCCAAGAACTTGGTCTCAAACGCCTGCGCGAAATTGGTCGAAAGATTATGCGACGTCCCGGCCTGAAGCGCCTTGGTGTCTTGCATCATCGCTTCGATGCAATAGGTCCTAAGGGCGCCTGCGAACTTCTCGCTCTCGGACTTAAGACCCGTGATCACCGGCATGGCCAAAACTTCGTGCGCAAACGCTCGATAGATCTCAAGCGCCTGACGGGACATCGTCTCGGCCTCTTCGGGCGTGGCGTGGCAGGTGTGGCCTTCTTGCCACAAAAACTCGGTGGTTCGCAGAAACAGCCGCGTGCGCATTTCCCAGCGAACGACGTTGGCCCATTGGTTGATCATCAAGGGCAGATCTCGGTACGATTGAATCCATTTGGCGAACATCGAATTGATGATCGTCTCTGAGGTCGGGCGGACGACGAGCTTTTCTTCGAGCTCCTTCCCACCGGCGTAGGTCACCACGGCGCATTGGGGAGCGAAGCCCTCGACGTGCTCAGCTTCCTTTTTTAGAAACGATTCTGGAATGAAAACCGGAAAGTAAGCGTTGCGAGTTCCCGTGGCCTTGATGCGGCGATCGAGGTCGCGTTGGATGCGCTCCCAAATGGAATAGCCATTGGGCCTGATGACCATGCAGCCCTTAACCGGGCTGTAATCCGCAAGCTTCGCCTGAAGGACGATGTCTTGGTACCACTGAGAGAAATCCTGAGTGCGGGGAGTGATCTTTTCGGCCATGGCGGGTGTTTACCAGGGACGCGCGCCCGCTTCAAGAAATAGGCTATTAGAGATCGATTCCGAAGGACTTCATCTTGCGATGCAAGTGGCTGCGCTCGATACCCAGTGCCAAGGCGGCTTTGGAGACGTTCCCATCGCTCTCATCAAGCGCCTTGAGAATGAGATCGCGCTCAAAGCCCTGCCGGGCTTCCTTGAGGGTCCTCAGAGCCGAAGCGCTTTGGCTTTCGACCGTCGTGGCCTCGGCAACCGCTCCCGAGAGATGGCCCACGAGATGAGCTTCGGTAATCGGCGTCCCATCCTCGGACTCAGGCGAGAGGATCACGACGCGCTCCATGAGGTTCTTGAGCTCTCTGACGTTGCCCGGCCAATTGGAGGCCTGCAGCATCTTCATCGCCCCCGAAGACAGCTCACGCGGCTTGCGGCCATGCGTGGTGACGAACTCGCGCAGGAAGTGGTTGGCCAAGAGCGGAATATCCGCCCTGCGGTCCCTGAGCGCCGGGACATGAAACGGAATCACGTTGAGGCGATAGAACAAGTCTTCACGGAAGGAGCCCTTGGTGATCTCAGTTTTAAGGTCCTTGTTAGTCGCTGCCACGACGCGCACATCGACCTGAATGGTTTGGCTGCCCCCTACTCGCTCAAAGCGCTGCTCCTGCAAGATGCGAAGGATCTTGGCCTGAGTCTTAAGCGACATGTCGCCGATCTCGTCCAAAAAGAGCGTCCCGCCGTTTGCGAGATCGAACTTCCCGCGCTTCATTTGAGTGGCGCCCGTGAAGGCGCCCTTTTCATGGCCAAACAGCTCGCTTTCGATGAGCTCTTCGGGAATCGCTGCGCAGTTCACCTCGACAAAGGGTTTAGCCAGGCGCGGAGAAAGCGCGTGAATGCTATGGGCGACGAGCTCCTTGCCCGTGCCGTTCTCGCCTGTGATGAGTACGGAACCGGTCGTAGGCGCTACGCGCTTAATCAAATCGCGAATCTGCGAAATCGCAGCGCTCTCCCCGATAAGTGCACGCGAAGGCTGGATCGTGCGACGCGAAGACTGGTCGAGCATCGTGGAGATGCTTTGCAGCAACGGCAAGATGCGCTCAAGCGACAGGGGTTTTTCGATGAAATCAAAAGCACCGAGTTTCGTGGCGCGCACGGCCGTCTCAATCGTGCCGTGACCCGACATCATGACAACGACTTGTTCTGGGAACTCGGAACGAATGCGCTGCAGAACCTCAAGTCCGTCCATATCCGGCATCCAAATGTCGAGCATTACGACGTCAAAGCGCTGCTCGCGCATCTTCTGCATGCCCGGCGTGCCGCCCGAGGCAGTCTCCACGCGAAAGCCTCTGTCCTTAAGCGCGTTGCCTAAGGTCTCTCGGATATACTGCTCGTCATCGATGAGAAGGACTGTACGGCTCATGTTCTTTCTCATTCTCCCCTATCATTGGTTCATCAAAGAAGAGAAGCGGGGCTGTGATTTTCGGACCCAAAGCGCGGCGACGTCGGAATCTCAATCAGGAACGAGGTCCCTCGCCCACAATCGAATGCACTCGGATAAACCCATCGTGATCGTTCACGATGCGCTTAACGATGGCCAGACCCAAACCCGTACCCTCGGTTCTGGTCGAGAAGTAGGGCTCAAAGATCCTGGCCTTAATCTCGTCTGGCATTCCCTTGCCGTTATCCGAGACTTCAATCACAGCCATCTTCAGCTGCTCATGAAAATGCGTAGCTACTTCAATGCGCAAAAGCCGAGTTTGGGGCAAGTCCGCAAACGCTGCCACCGCGTTGCTCAGAAGGTTCATCATGACGCGCTTGATCTGAGTCGCGGTCAAAGTCAAAAACAGGCAAGCGCGACTCCAGCCTGGCGCTAAAATCGATCTGCGGATGAGCTTGCTGAAAGAGCGTGAGGACTTCGCCAAGCGCCGTATTGAGATCATTGGGCGAAGGATGAATCTCGGGGAAGCGCGCGAAATCCGAGAACTCGTTTACTAGTTCCTTGAGCTCGTCGGTGTGCCGAATGATCGTCTCGGTGCACTCCTGCAGCAAGGAGCCATCTTTGCCGCGAACGTGGCTGAGCCTGCGCTGCAGGCGCTGAGCCGAAAGCTTGATGGGAGTTAGAGGATTCTTGATCTCATGGGCGATGCGACGAGCGACTTCGCGCCAGGCCATCTCGCGCTGGCCTTTAACCAGCAAGGTCATGTCTTCGATCACGATGACCACGCCCCAATCCATTTCGCCTTCGCGAATCGGGGTGAGCACAGCTGCTAGGCTCTTGCTCTCCTCAGGCTTGGGGTGAAAATTCCATTGAACGACTTCAGGCACTTGAACACCCACCTGCCTGGCCTTGTCGATGGAATCGGCCAAAGGACTGAGTTGCTCCTTAAAGATCTCGGCGTAACCGTGGCCCAGGACATCGGTGGCTTGCATGCCCAAGAGCGCGGATACGGAGCGGTTAAACGTGGTGATCTTTCCTTCGCGATCCACGGCGACAACGCCCGTACCGACGTTAGCCAAGACGGCTTCGAGCTGAAGGCCGCGGCGCTCGAGATCGCGTCCGGTCTGAAGCAGTCTCTCGCGGTTGTCACGCAGATCGCGCGTCATTTTATTAAACTTCTCGACTAACAGAGCGATCTCGTCGTGACCCGAGGTCTTGATTGAAACATCGAGGTTACCGCTACCCACGGCCTGAGCGCCAAGCACGAGGCGCTCCACCGGATCCGTCAGCTCACGCGCCAGGTACAAGCCAATCCAGATGGCGACAAACAAAATGACCAGAGTGATCATGATGAGGATCACGAGATACGTGGTCTTCATCGGATACTTCAGAGGATTGGTGATCTTATAATCATCAAAGACCAACGCGATCTCATCGACGCGGTTGACCAGGTTAAAAGGAATGCGCGAACTCACCGCTACGACGCCTTTGACATCACCTGCGGTGCGCGAGCGCACGGGAAACAAGCACCGGATCAGGTCTCCGGATCCCGCGTGCTGAACAGTCGTGACCTTTTCGCCCAAGAACGCTTTCTGAAGCAGATCGAGCGAAAGCCTAGGAACCAAATTCTTGCCGCGCTCACCCGCGCCGCCGTCCGTGAGCACTCGCTCATCCAACGGATCCGAATAGTACTCGATGGCGTCCAAGGCCAAGAGATTGCGTTGATAAGAGAGGAACCGCTCAAGCCCAGCCGTACGCGCTGGCGTAGGCTTGTCGCCCACTCGGTCGAGTTCCGCGGCTAGCTGCTTAGAAAGGTGTTCCGCAAAGTGCATCCCCGTTTGGGTCGTGCTTCTGTAAAAATGCTCAGTGATTTCGAGCGAGGCTTGAAAGGTGTTTTGGATCTTAAGCGAGAACCATTTGTCGAAGCTCGAATTGATGTACATCGCCGAAATGATGAACAATGTGACCGTCGGACCGATCGAAAGGCCCAAGAAAGCCATCACAAGCTTGGTCTTGAGACGAGCGCCTAAGATCTTTCTTCTGCGCTCGATGATGATCTTCCCGATGTTTCGAAAGATCAGCCAAACGAGGCCGACTAAGATCACGATATTGATGTTGAGCAGGCCGAAAAAGAAAATGGAGTTAACAAACGGCAGCGTGCTGCTCACTCGGGTGAGCTGCAACTCGACGATCGTGAGCCCGATGAACAGGGGCACGAGCAGGCCAATAGCGATGCCTTCGCGGCGACGCTTCTTGCGCTCCTTCGGGTCCAGAGGCGTTACTGAGGATTGGTCGATTTCGGACATCCCGGCCAAGAGATTACCCTAAAAAGGGCCTCTGGGCGAGCATTCCGAGAGATCCGATCAAGCACTTACGGCGAGGCAAACGCAGCTTTTTGGCCGAGGATCTGGAACATCTTGCGCGCGTCTTGCTCGATTTCCTTGTAGGGAATCGCAATGCCCACAAACAAGTCCGGCCAGGCTGTATCGATCACACCTCGGTTAAAGTAACGAATGTACACAGCTTTCAGGGACGCTGCCTTGAGATATAAGGACCCTGCCATCGACGAAAAGACGGATCGATCGGGGTGCTTCCACTCCGGCTTGGCCTTGACCTGCTTCCAAGAAATCGCGGCGATACGGCCGGTGGGAGTCCCCGCATCCTGGCCCTCAGCCGAGATCTCGGGCTCATAGGTAACTTCAAGATACTGCTCCGAAACCTGACCCGCGACCCTCGTCTTGTACCAAACGTACATGAGCTTCTTGTCAGGATGTCGCTCCATCACAACGCTCTTGATCACGTTAGGCATGCCCATCTCGACGTAACGGTCGTAGTCGAGACTGCCTTCAAAAAGCTTCGCGATATCCGCATTCACGACCGTGGAGGCATCCAGATCAGCAGTTTTCTCGCCGTAGCTCACCTTGACCTTGGGCTCCGAAGGTTCCGTAATGCTATCTTTCCAGCTTGGATCGACTTCCCAGCGCTTGAGATTGCTCAGGCTGCCTGCGAGCACCGCCTGGACTGCCTGGAAGGTAGTAATGAAAAACACGAAGAATGAGGCCCGACTCATTCTCCGGGCCTAACATGGGCCGGAGGCTATGCGAAAGAGTAAATCTCGATGCGATTCGCGCCGTTTGCCTTGGCGGATTTAAGCGCTTCGGAGGCGTGGTGAAAAAGTTCTGCCATCCGGACTTCTGCCTGGTCCGGAGTGACGCCGGCCACGCCAACAGACGCGGTGACCTTGAGCGACTGTTTCTCGGACTTGAAGGGCGTCGATTGAATGGAATCGCGAATGCGCTCAGCGACGAACTCCGCAGAAGAAAGATCCGTCTCACTCAGCAAAACGAAAAACTCATCCGCTCCCACTCGCGCAACGAGATCCAGACTGCGCACGCATTGGCGAACTCGCAGGGCGACTTCTTGGAGGACTTTGTTTCCGGCGATAAATCCCGTCGTTTGATTGACGTCGGAGAACTGGTCCAAATTGACGATGAGAGCTGAAGTCGGCTTGCGGAAGCGCTTGCAGCGGACGATTTCTTCTTCGCCGCGACGGTATGCCGCGCGCATGTTCATGAGCCCCGTGAGTTCGTCGGTGGAACTCAGCTCTTCGATCCGGTGATTGGCCCTTCGGATGCTGTCCTGCAGCTCCTTGACCTTGAGCATCGTGCGCACGCGCGCGAGCAGGTCCTGCGCTCGAAAAGGCTTGGTGAGGTAATCGTCCGCGCCCGCGCTAAAGCCCTTGAGGACATCCTCAAGCGTCATATTGGACGAAACGAGGATGATCGACGAGTAATCCTCCGCCGTAATCTGGCGGATCTTAGGAATGAGATCCAAACCCGAAATCCCAGGCATGTTGACGTCAAGCAAGATCACGTGCGGTTTCCACGCGCGCACGCGATGAAGCGCGCCGTCGCCGTCGCCTGCGGTCTGAACGTTGACGTTCTCAGCCGCGAGCGTTTCGCTGAGCAGCGTTAGGTTTTCTTTGTCGTCGTCAACGACTAGGACTCTTCTCATTTGCTCCTCTTGGATTTGAGCATCTCGAGCATGACACGCGCTTCTTGGTGATCCAGTTGGATCTCAAGCGTCTTTTCGAATTCCTGGATGGCGCTGGCCTCATTTCCGCGTTTCATGAGCAGCTGCCCTAGCTGAAAATGCAGATCCGCGTTGAAGCTGATTTGTTCAATGGCCGTCTCAAGCAGAGCGATTCCCTTTTCGACCAAGCCCACCTGCTCGTAAGCAAATGCCAAGCGCTGGTAGCCCTTGGGGTTGACGGGATTGGAATCGATCGCTTTTTTGAAAAACGGAAGCGCCGCTTGGGCGCCTTTGAGCCTCAGGAGGGCCTCACCCATTCCGCGAAGCGCCACGTCGCTATCCGGATTGATCCTCAAGATCTCATCAAACATCGTCTGGGCTTTGTCGTATTTCCCGTGCTCAAGCGCATCGTTGGCTTCGAGCGAAAGGTCATGCACCTCTGAATGCGTTCGGGAGCGCTCGATGAGCGTCTCGATCCTGCGCTTCATCTCATCCAAGCCAAAGGGCTTGAGCAGGTAATCGTCCACTCGCTCTTTGGCGGCGCTCATGACTTTCATGCGCTCAATCGAGGTCTGTGAGGTCACGATCAAGAAAGGCACCTCGCGCAGGTTGGGCACGCGTTTGCAGTAAGCCAGCAGCTCCACGCCGCTGAGCTCAGGCATCTCCCAATCCGAAATAATGAGCCCCACCTTGTCGCCGGCCTTAGCGAGATAGGTCAACGCCTCTTTGCCGGATTGAGCTTGCTGGATATCCTTAAATCCCATGGATTCGAGGTAATCCACGACGGTGGCTCGCGCATCCGGATCGTCATCCACTACGAGCGCTTGCTTTTGCGGCCCTCGGATCGAGACGGCGAGCGCTGAATCGATCTTTTCTTTGAGCAGATGAATCCTGAAAGGCTTGATGAGGTAGCCATCCACGAGATTCTCGGCGGCAAGCACGACCTTTTCGGCTTCTTTAGAGATGGGGCTCGTAACGATCAAAAAAGGCAGATTGGCGCGGCTCGGATTGAACTTCACTCGCTGTAGGAAAGACAGACCGTCCATCAACGGCATTTCCCAATCCGAGATGATGAAGGTGATGCTGGGATCCTTCTCGAGCTTTCGGATCGCATCAGCGCCGTCTTTGGCTTGGGTCACTTTCTTAAATCCGAGTGACTCAAGATACTCGACGATCGTGATCTAGACGCCGAGTCGTCATCGACCACTAAGAAGTGCTGCGGTTTATCGAGAGCTTCCACCTAAGGGGTGCCTCCCATAGGGAGCCAAATCGAAAAGGTGGTTCCTTTTCCCACTTCAGTCTGCACTTCGATCCGCCCGCCATGAGATTCGACGATCTGTTTAGATATCGAAAGACCCAGCCCGCTGCCCTGGTCACCTTTGGTGGTAAATGCGAAATCAAAAATCCGTTCCAGAACATCGGGCGCAATTCCAGCGCCGGTATCCGAGATTCGAGCCACCGCTGTTTGCACCCCGCTCTTGGGATCTTTCTCTGCTCCCACGCTCACGGTAAGCGTTCCGCCTTTGTCCATCGAATGGACCGCGTTGATCATGAGGTTGAGCGCCACCTGGGCAATTCCGCCCGGATCCATGCGTAAGCGAGGAGCCGTTTCGACGGGAGGGATTTTTTTGTCGAGCTTCACGGACGCTTTGACGAGCTCATGGCTGAGAAGCGAAATGGCTTCTTCGAAGGGCTTGGTCAACGACTCGAACTGAAACGTGGGCTGCGCTCTTGAGAACGACTGCAAGTTACGCACGATCACGCCCGCGCGCTCAGAGGCAGTAAGAATCACTTTGAGATGGGCATGCAGCGACTCGACGGATTTCTCATGAAGCCCCAGATCCGCTTTGCCCATGATGCGCATGAGGATGTTTCCGAACTCGTGGCCTATGCCTCGCGCCACCTGGCCAATCGCGGCCATGCGCTCAGAGCGAATGAGTTGGCCCTGGAGGGCTTCGATCATCTTCTTGCGATTCCAGGCCGCCGTCATCTGCCGGGCTTTTTGAACGATCTCGCCTTGGGTGAACGGCTTGTTGAGATAATCCCACTGGTCTTTGAACTGCTCGCCAAACAGCT
>JBGAWT010000012.1:0-27373 GCA_044227445.1 Bdellovibrionia bacterium
TCTGATCGGATCGTAGTGGGGTCGATGACTTGAGCACGAGCCAACTTGCCGTTGATGTCTTGGATGCGGCCTTCGATGAAGCCTTGGCGCTCTTTAGCGGCCGAGTAATCTGCGTTCTCAGAGAGATCGCCGTGACCGCGAGCGATTTCGATGGCATTGAGGACAGCCGGGCGCTCCACCGTCATGAGGTGCTTGAGCTCCTCATCCAGGCGGCGCTTGCCTTCAACAGTCATTGGAAATTTCTCTTCAGCCATAAAGGTTGGACCTAACATAGCCAAACCCTCATTCTCAAGGGGATAGATTGATCAAAGAAACAGTTACTTTTTCTTAAACAGCGCTTCGGCCGCCGCTTTCAGATCCGCAGCTTTCGCGCCCTTGCCACCGTCTTTGGGGTTGGTTGGCTTGAAGTAATCGCAGAAATTGGATTTTTCCTTTTCCACCACTCGATCCGCTTGGGGCTCGCGGCAGAAGTTATCGTACGCCGTATCGTAGTGAAGGCAGTTGCGGCAACAACGCGTGTCGCGCCTGCAGCCTGAACACACGGCAGCTCGTGAGTAATCGAGCGAGGGATCTAATGGGGTGCCGCAATGCCAGCAAGCCGTCGTTTCCATAGTCAGAAAGAAAACCCCGATTTCATTTCGAGTTGAATGTGACGATCCGGGTGAGCCTGATTATAGGCGTCCACTGCGTGATCGATCTTGATGTCGTTAGTGCTCATGGTCACAAATCCAGCGATGAGCGCGGAGATGGTCAAGAGCAGGCCCCCTCCGACCCCGATGTTTCGGAACGCTACAGAGTTGGAGTCCGATTGGCTAAAAAGGAATTTCGAGCCCAGGTAGGCAAGCCCTGCGATCGCGATTCCCCCGGTCGCTGTGTATGCGGCGATTTGCGAGAACCTTCGGGTTCGTTGGTAGGACTCGATGTAAGCCACCGCATCCGGCGTATCTTGAACAGCCTTGAGCAAGCCCTCCCCATCAAAGCGCGAGTAGGAATCGCAGTCGTAGGATTTTCCATTGGATAAGTAATGCCTCTCACAGCGAATGACGTCCGCAGGGGGCGTGTGTCTAAAGCGGGGAGGCGCGGTGGGGGCTTTAGGAATTTCTTCGGCTTCCTTGCGATACTTGGCTCGGCTCTCAGCTGTGGCGGCCCAGGCAGAGGTAGGGCTCAATTGAGCTGCGGCAAGCAAAGCGGTGAGAGTGGAGAAAAACCCCAGGGTTCGCATGGTGCTCTTATGGGGATACCGGGCGCTTGCGGGTTTGACAACGGAATCGTTGGGGGCTAGCCCCAGTGGCTTGGGTACGAGACTGAAGCCCGCTGCTCTGAAGCAGCACCTAGACGAGCTTTTCGAGCGCTACCATCGGAGGGAGTTGATTCACTCTGATCCGCTTGAGTTCGTGTATGACTTCGCTGCTCCCGAAGACCGTGAGACGATCGCGATCGTCTCGGCTCTTCTTGCGTACGGCAATGTGACTCAGATCAAGTCCTCGGTTCGCTCCTTTGTTGACCGCGCTCGGCAAGCGGGGTTGAGCCCGGCCGAAGCAGCCCGAGCAGCGGCAGGTCACGGCGCCCCCAGGCTGCGATCCGCCCTTCGCGGATGGGTGCATCGCTTCAATCCGGCAGACGATTTACAACGTCTGCTACGCGCCATCGGGCTCACGCAACGCTCTTACGGTTCGGTGGGCGCCTTCATGAGTTCTTTGGCTCGCGAGTCGCGCCCGGAGCTTGAGCCTGATGTTTCGGCCCCAATTGATCGACTGGTTGCGGAGTGGCGAAGGGAAATGGGCCCGAGTTTTTTTCTCACCTCGCCTAGCTCCGGGAGTGTGTGCAAAAGGTGGATGATGCTTTTGCGTTGGATGGTGAGGAACGATGAGATCGATCCTGGCCTCTGGAGCCAGCTGCCCCAAGCCTACAGTCCACGGCAGCTTTTGATTCCCTTGGATACGCACACGGGGAGGATTAGCCAGAAGCTTGGACTGACTCGCCGCAAGTCCTTGGGTTTTGAAGCGGTGCTTGAGGTCACCCAATCGCTGCGTCGCTTCGATGCCGAGGATCCTGTGCGGTACGATTTCGCTCTTTGCCGAGTGGGAATCCTCTCAAATTCAAAATTGTTTCGTAACTCCAAGTATGGGACTCATGAATCTAGCCTATGAAGAGCCAAAAAGAGTCTTGGACCCGCGTGCTGGAGTGGGCGTTTATAGCGTACGCCGCTGCTGTGCTTACCTCACAAGCAGGAATGAGTCTTGGCGCTGCATTTCTAGGGGTTTGCGCAATCCTCGCGCTGACGGATAGGCGCGCCCAGTTTCCTCCGCTTTGGTCCGAGTTTCCTCGCTTTCGACTCTATCTCGAGCTGTCCGTCGCATTTTTCATGTGCTTCGTAGTGAGCGACGTGGGGGCGGCGCTGTTTCCGCTGACTTACAACGGAGTTCGCGCTCATGGGTTTGAGCTCAGCTCTCTAGGTAAGAGCTGGTATTTGTTTTGGCCGATCCTCCTGGTCTGGGTGGGCTCGAGGATTTCGGAGAGCTCCAAGCGAAAGGCGTATCTTCTTTGGATCTTGGCTTCCGGTGTCTTAGGTCTGATCGGAATTCAACAGCACTTCACCGGTTGGCCGAGGCCACAGCGCATTCCCTATATTGAGACCCGATTCCACGCGAGTTTGTTCTTCGGTCATCATCTGTCGGTCGCCAGCATCTTGATCTTTCCTTTTTTTGCCGCGTTGGACTTTTCGGGCAAATGGTTGTTCTCTTCCAAGCCGCAAAAGGCTTTGGGGCCGCTGGCGCTTAGGGTCGCCGTGTTGGTCTCCGTCTTTTCGATCGCAGCGACTCTGATTCTGACGTTTTCACGCACTTTGTGGGTGGCTTTGCCCATCGGAGTTTTTGTCTGGATCCTTTTAACTTTTCCCCGGAAGTGGGCAGCACCCCTGCTTGGCGTCACTTTTGCGCTGCTCATCGGCTTATCGCAGGTGCCCGATTTACGGACTCGCTTCGTGAACTCCATGGGGACCGTGCAGCGCGAGAAGTTGTGGGACGCCAACTGGGAGTTTTTTAAACAAAGGCCATTGACCGGAGTGGGTTGGCTTCAAAACGAGGAGCTTGCGGGCCACTATCTTGCGGAGAAATATCCGGACAAGCGCATCTTCTCGGGGCGCGCTCACAATATGCCACTCGAGGTAGTGGGCTCCTTGGGTCTTCTTGGGCTATTTGTCTGGGGAGCCTGGGTGAGCTGGATCGCCGTGAGATTTTGGAGGCTGGGCCGCGCCTCGGTCGCAGGCGAGCTGCCCCCGTGGGCCAAATCCTTGGGAGCAGGATGGGGATTGCTGTGCGCATGGATCGTTTTCCAGCTCAATGGGCTGACTCAGGTCAATCTTTGGGAAGGAAAAGTTCTCCATCAGGTGATGTGGTGCGTTTCGTGGGCGATTCTCATGACCGCCTTGCGGCCCTCAAGCAAAAGCTAGGGATGGAAGACGCTTGATAGCACCGGCTCTCAAAAAACTTCTGATTGATGGCCGTATGGTCGGCAAGGTAGGGCACGGCATTGCGCATTACACGCGTTCATTGGTGCACGTACTTTCGGAGAGGGGGTCGGAGCTGGGTATTGAGCCCTTGGTCTTGGTCTCTCCCCAAGCACCCTCTGCTGCTTTCGGTGCGGTAAAGACGGTGCGCGCTCTGACTCCGTTTTTGAGCCCGCGCGAAGTCTGGGAGCTTCCCCAGATTGTGCGTGCATCGGGGGCTTCGCTCTACCATTCGCCCAGCTTCGCAAGCCTCGGGTTCCATCGTGTTCCCTGGGTGCAAACAGTTCACGATCTCATTCACCTCACGTATGGCTCCCTTGCTCAAAAGTTATATTACCAGCTGCTTTTGAGCCGCTCCGCTACCGGTGCGCGAAGGATCCTCACCGTCTCCGAATTCTCGCGCGCTGAGATCGGAAGGTGGCTTGAGCCGCTGGCCGGCCCTTCGATTTGGGATCGCATTGACGTGGTTTACAATCCCGTGAGGGTGCCCGGGCACGCCGACCCTGCTGCGGCCAGCCAAGCCTTGGGTGCCGCATCAGGTCCCTTTGTTTTGACCCTCTCCAATCCCAAGCCTCACAAGAATCTGGGATTGCTTGCCGCGTCTTTTGTCGAATCTTCGGCCCGAGGTACCTGGGTCGTCAGCGTCTCGGAGAGTGATCTTTTGGACGAAGTCTTGGGAGAGAGCACTCCATGGGCTGCCTGGCGCGATCGAGTCGCCTTGGCCTTGAAGCAGGGCCGCATCCGCGCTCTCGGGGGGCTGGACCAGCCGACTGTGGATGCACTGATTTCGGGGGCTCAGGCTTTTTTCTTCCCCTCTTTATATGAAGGGTTTGGCTTGCCACCTGTAGAGGCCGCGCTTGCGGGAGTCCCGGTGGTGGTGTCCGATATTCCCGCACACCGGGAGAGCTTGGGTACGATGAAGCAGGGAGTCTATTGGGTCGGAAGCAGCGACTTGCGCGGATGGGTGCGTTCGTGGGAGCTTGCATTTGAAGGCAGATTTGAGAAACCTTCCGAATCCGAAAGGCGGTCCCTAGGCGCCAGGTTTTCGGAAGCAGCCTTCGAGAAGGGGATCCTCGGTTCGTATTCCCTGGCTTGGAACTAGGCAGGAGTGAGTTTTGGCTAAGAAAAAACACGCGATTGTGACGGGTGGGGCGGGCTTTATCGGGTCCCATCTCTGTGATGCGCTTCTGAAGAAGGGCTACGCTGTCACCGCCATCGACAACTTCGTCACCGGCCGACGCTCCAACCTCAAGCAGTGCGAAGGGGCGCCTGATTTTCACCTTCTGGAGTGGGATGTCTCTAAGCCGATTCCCCGGGATCGTTTGCCCGCGCTTTCTTCTCACGGACTTTCGGCGGTGCTTCATTTTGCGTGTCCTGCGTCTCCGGTGGATTTCGATCGCATTCCCTTCGAGATCCTTTTGGTGGATTCGGCGGGCACCCAAAATACGGTGGAACTCGCCTGGGAGCACGATGCTCGCTATATCTTGGCCTCTACCTCTGAGGTCTACGGCGATCCTTTAGTCCATCCTCAGCCAGAGACTTACTGGGGCAACGTCAATACGATCGGACATCGCTCTTGCTACGATGAGACCAAGCGCTTTGCCGAAGCATTCGTTTCAAGCGCTTGGGGACAAAATCCCGCCGCTTCAGGCGAAACGGTTCCCTATCTCAATGGGCAAAAAAAACGGCCTCTCAACGCCGGGATCGTTCGTATCTTTAATACCTATGGGCCTCGGATGCGCTTGGATGACGGAAGGGTAGTGCCCGAGTTGTGCAAGCAAGCGCTCGAAGACAAGCCTTTGAGCATCCACGGATCAGGCAAGCAAACGAGGAGCTTTTGCTACGTCTCGGACCTAGTCGACGGGATCATCCGCATGCTCGAGAGCTCGCAGCGAACCGTCATCAATCTCGGAAATCCGACCGAGCAAAGCATCCTAGATTTTGCGCGCGTCTTGAGCGAGGTGAGCGGAAAGAGCTTAGAAGTCCAATACGGCCAGGAGCGCCCAGACGATCCCAAGCGGCGTCGGCCCGATATCTCGCGAGCTCGAGAGCTTTTGGGTTGGGAGCCACGCGTTTCGATTCGCGAGGGACTTCAATCCACCTTTGATTCGTTTAAGCGGGATTTGGGAGGACGAAGCTGATGCGTGTCGCACTGGTGCACGACTGGCTGACCGGGATGCGAGGCGGCGAGAAAGTCCTTGAGGCGATCGCAGAGATCTTCCCGCAGTCGGATTTGCTGACGCTTCTTTCGGTTCCGGGAGCGGTGTCCCCGATGCTCACAACATTGCCTAAGAAGACGAGCGTGCTTCAAAAAGTTCCTTCCATCGCCAGGCGCTACAGGCACTTCCTGCCCTTGATGCCTTGGGCGATCCAGCGCATGGATGCCTCGGGCTACGACCTCATTATTTCGTCCTCACATTGCGTGGCAAAGGGGATCAAGAAGAGCCCAGGAGCTGTTCATCTGAGCTACGTTCACGCGCCGATGCGTTACATCTGGGATCGCTTTGACGAGTATTTCGGGCCTGGCCGCGCCTCTTTTGCGGTGAGGCACGCTGCTCGCTTGATGCGTCCTTCGCTTCAAGCTTGGGATCGCAAGGTGAGTCAGCCGGAGCGTGTGGATGAGATCGTCGCTAACTCACAGTACATCGCTCAGCAGGTGGAGTCGGCCTACGAGCGCAAGGCGCACGTGATTTATCCTTTTGTCGAGTTCGAGCGATTCACGTTGCCGCGAAGACCCGGGAAGAACTACCTCATGCTCGGAGCGTTCGCGCCCTACAAGCGCACCGACATGGCTATCGAGGCCTTCAACCGCCTGAAGCTTCCGTTGCTCATCGTCGGAAGCGGGCAAGAGGAGAAGCGCCTCAAGAAGATGGCGGGCCCTACGATCGACTTCTTAGGGAATCTGTCCGATGACGCGGTCGCTGATCTTTATTCCAAGTGCAAGGCGTTCGTATTTCCAGGAATTGAGGACTTTGGCATTACCCCGCTTGAGGCGATGGCTGCAGGAGCTCCGGTTATCGCGTTGAGGCGAGGGGGAGCAGCTGAGACGGTGGTCGATGAGACGGGCGTGTTTTTTGAAGAGCCCTCAGTCGAGGGTCTCATGGGCGCGATTCGGAGATTTGAGGCCGCTCCTGAATTCTCGGAGCATGCTTGTCGCGCGCGAGCCGCTCAGTTTGGACGCAAGCGTTTTCAAGAAGAGTTCGTGCAGCTCGTGAAGCAGGCTTGGAAGCGGGCCGGAAAAGACCCAGCTGTCCTTGAAGAAAAACTCAGCCGATCTTGGGTAGGTGCCGATGCCCCTAAACCGAGATCATCTGAAGCATCGCCCGGCCTCGGCTGACGAGCTCGTCGCTGCTGAGCCTCTTGAGGCGGCCTAGGCTGAAGTCCTCGACCGTGAAGCTTGCCATCACACAACCTGCCAGCACCGCGCGTCTCAAGAGCGTTTGCCATTTCTGTGGATCGCGCTCAAGCAGCTGGCGATTCGCGCCGGCTTCGGCCAAGTAGCCCATCATCGCTCCAGCAAAACTATCGCCTGCGCCCGTTGGGTCGATGACTCGGTCGACGAGGTAAGCAGGCGCCAAAAAGACGCTCCCGCCCGAGAAGCAGGCTGCGCCGTACTCGCCGCGCTTGATGATCACAGTGCGCGGGCCTAAAGCCTGAATTGCGCGGGCTGCCTCAGGAATGTTCTTCTTTCCGCTGAGCAGGTAAGCTTCGCCTTCGTTCAAGGAGATCAGGTCGACGCGCTTGAGTGTCTTCTTGAGCTCATCGGGCTTGCCGCCGATCCAAAAGTTCATGGTGTCGCAGGCGACGAAGTCAGGTTGCTCGACTTGATCCAGGACGCTGAGCTGGAGAACGGGGTCGATGTTAGCCAAGAATACGATCCGAGATTTTTTTTGGTTCTCCGAGAGTCTCGGGTCGAAATGTTCGAAGACGTTGAGCGCCGTTGCTAGGGTTTTTGCCTCGTTGAGGTTTTGGTCGTAGCTTCCTACCCAATGAAAGGTTTTCCCTGGAACCATCTTGATCCCGCTGACGTCGATCTTGCGGGTAGCCAGGTAGTCGAGGTGCTGGCGCGGAAAATCCTCTCCTACGACGCCGACGACCGAAACGGGCGCGTAGAAACTCGCCGCCATCGAAAAGTAGTTTACCGATCCGCCCAAAACGCCTTCTGCCTTACCGGAGGGGGTTTCAATGCTGTCGAATGCTAGGGAGCCAACGGCCAAGATCGAAGATTTGTTTTCCATCGTAGGTGAGGCATACGTTTGAGCGCCCCAGAGCGTCAATAGAGCAATTCTTTTAGATCATGAGATTTTCTTTCTGGGCGCCCATCCTTGGATTCGAGACTTGCAGTCTCTCGTGCGAGCCTGGCTTGGAGGGAACGGAACGCTTCCCAATCTGATCCTAGCGCCAGCGAGTCAGGCGAATAGGTTTGGCAAGCCCGCGCTGCTGCCCGAACGTAGCACCAGCCTGGGGAAACAAAGATCCAGCTCAGATCCCCCGCCACTCGGACTCCTTCTGAGTCGTGGCGAGGAGGAGGGCTATGCACGCTTCGCCTGAATCCTGCTTTGAGAAATTGCTGGTCCCATTGGGCAAGCAGCGGTGGGTTTGCTTTTTCCCACCGGGAAGCCGCAAGGTTCTCCGAGTGAGACAAGGCTAGGTGAGCGCTGATCAGGGCTGCTCCTGCCCAACCGAGGGTGCGAGCCACTGGAGAGTTTCGCGCAAAGGCGCGGGGGTCTTGCGCTGCATGCTTCGCCAAGCGACGTATCCGGATGACCAACGATTCTGAACGAGCTTCCATGGTGAGAGCCCTCCTATCGAAATAGCGACCATCAAACTCAGGCCAAGCAGACCCTCTAAGGCGATCTGTCCGCGGCGATCGCCCAGCTGAGTTCCCCAGATCGGGGATCGAACAGCAATGTGCTGCAGGAGTTGCGTGAGCAGGCCGTCAGTCGCATCGCAGGTATTTGAGATTGCCCCCAAGACCAGCGCTGGTGGCCTCGCGAGTCCGCAGCTCTTCGGACTAACCCTTCTCCCAAAACCGGTGCCCGTGTAGCGACCTTGCAGGAAGGCTCGGGCACCCGAAGGCTTTGCTGGCGGGCTGCGATCTCTCGGGTAGCCTCTTGCGCTTGAGCATCCGAGAGACTTGAATCGCCTCGCAAGCGCTCGATCTGGGCGTTGAGCTGCGCGATTTGGACCCAGCTCTGTCGGTAGGTTTGCGCCCACCGCGTGGTGCAGGCGTCGATCGTCACACGGTGCTGAAAGCGACCAAAAGAATGCCAAGCCACAGCCAGCCCTCCAAACTCCCATGCGCCCCACAAGCCGATCAGTGCGATCCAAAGCGGGGTCATTCACTCACGCCTCCTACGAACTCAGCCGGTAAAGCGCCGTCCCATTGGTTGGGATCAGGAGCCCATGCGGAGCATTCGAGGACTTGGGTGCCTTTTTTCGCGAGGCTCAGCCCTCGCCATAGGCAATGCTGAAGGCGCCACCTCTCGATCTCAACTCGAGCGAGGAACACGAGGATGGGAACGGCGAAGCTCATCAAGGCGACCGTCTCCACAAGCGCTTGCCCGGAAGAGGGATCAACGCGTGTACTGAGAGACTTCACGGTTGATCTCCGATCGCGCTTGCTGAAGTTTGTCGCGGATGAGGTTTCCCAGGCTCTTAGTGGCGGAGATGGAAACCACCGCGATGAGAAGGATGAGAATGAGGTATTCGGTGAGGCCTTGGCCGGATTGAGATCGAGTTTTCATGCGCGCCTTTATGGAAGTTCTGTGCCAGCAGCCAGTCATTCGGTAACGGGGCCGAAAAGAGACACAAAACAGCTCGAAACAAGGGAGTTTGCGCATTCGCCGTCAAACTCATGACAGCGTCCGAAACCTGGACGTTTTGACCGAGTTCCGGCCCGCGGCGTTGACGGCCCAAGCGAGGGGCGGTTAACCTAAATAAAGTATGACGACTCACACGAGGCAGCGCGTTTTCGTATACGACAGACGGGAAGTTTTCCTGCTGTCTGCTGTCGTGTTGCTCGTGGCTCTCTTTACGTTCACTTTGGGAGTTCATTTCGGAAAGCAAATCGTCTTTAGATCTGCTCCGGTGCCGGGCTTGGATGCGTCTTCGGCAGACACGGTGCCGGATTCAATTCCCAATCGACAAGAACTGCAGGAGCAAGCCAAAGGCTTAGTGGATGCCGCTGACGAAATCGTCGCTCAAGAGCTTCAGGACGAAGTAAAGCGCGAGGGCCTCAAGCTTGAGCATGCCCGCCAAGTCGAGCTTCCGAAGCAGGCGCACTCCAAGAACGCTGGTGCCACCACGCTTCGCTCCCAAGGCCGCTCAAGGGCGGGTTTTTCGATTCAAATCGGCTCTCATCCGACCTTAAAAGAAGCCGAAGACGCGATGAAACCGCTGGAGTCCCAAGGCTTGAAGCCCTTCCTCAAGGAAGCGGAGATCAAGGGTAAGGGAACCTGGTACCGGGTCTATCTGGGGAACTTCGATAGCCAGGATGCCGGCCAAAAGGCTGGGCAGAACTATCGGGATAAGGGCTGGATCAAGTCCTACATCGTCACGAAAACGCCTTGAATTCAACAACCCGGCCGACTACGTTCGTCCCATGGCCGACACCAAGCAACCTATTACGCGAGTCGAAAAACCCTGGGGCTACGAGCTGATCTGGGCCAAGACCAAGGATTACGTCGGAAAAGTTCTTCACATCAACAAGGGCCACAAGCTCTCGCTGCAATTCCATAAGATCAAAGAAGAGACGATCTTCATGCAGAGCGGGAAGATGATGCTGCTCTTCGAAAATGACAAAGGCCAGATGCTCGAAGTGACGCTCACCGAAGGCCAGGCGCATCACATCCCGACGGGTCGCAAGCACCGCATGATCGCTCTCGAAGATTGTGACGTGTGCGAAGTTTCGACTCCGCATCTGGATGACGTTGTACGTCTCGAAGACAGCTACGGCCGGACCCCTTAAATGCATTTAGTAATCATGGCCGGCGGAAGCGGAACGCGCTTCTGGCCCAAGAGTACCTCCAAGCGCCCCAAGCAGTTGCTGCCTCTGGCCGGAAAGACCCTGCTTAGGCAGACGCTGGATCGCTTCGAGGGTCTCGTTCCGCGCGATCGTCGCTGGATCGTGACCACTGAGGCTCTCTCACGAGCCATTGCACAGGATGCTCCTGAGGCGCGTATCCTAGCTGAGCCCCAAGCCCGTAACACAGCTCCTTGCGTGTACTGGGCGGCGCGCGAGATCGCCAAGATCGATCCCAAAGCCGTGATGCTCATGATGCCTGCGGACCACTACATTCCGCGAGAAGAAGCTTTTCGCGAAGCTGTGGCCGCTGCTGCGAAGTGGGCTGAGTCCCATGACGATCTTGTCACTCTAGGTGTGGCGCCTACGCGTCCCGAGACAGGCTATGGGTACCTCAAGTTAGGTAGCGCTCTTCCGGGCGGCGCTCGTCAGGTAGAGCGGTTTGTCGAAAAGCCCTCGTTGGATCGCGCCCAACAGTTCTTAAAAGAGGGCGGCTACGCCTGGAATGGTGGGATGTTTGTTTGGCGCGCCGAGGTGGTCTTGAAGGCTTTTGACCAGGCCATGCCTGAGATGAAGCGCGCCTGGGAAGCTGCCCAGGGCGATGCTCTAAAAGCCTATCCCCAGCTCACAGCGACTTCGATTGATTTTGGGGTCATGGAGAAGGCCAAAAACGTGGTGGCCTTTGATCTGGAGTGCGGATGGGATGATTTGGGCAGCTGGACCTCTCTAGAGAACATCGCTCATGCCTTAAATGCCCAGTCTTTGGGCGGGGTTGTGACCGCAGGTGAGCTCATTGCACTGGAGAGCCAGGGTAATATCGTGGATGCCCCAGACCGGGTGGTCGTTACGCTGGGAGTGAGTGACCTCATTATCGTCGAAAACGGTCGTGCCCTGCTGGTTGCCCACAAGAATCGGGCTCAAGAGATCAAAAAAGCGGTGGATGCCGTGAAGGTCAAACACCCTGATCTGGTGTAGTGCATAATCCTGACAAAAATAATACATCTATTTGCACTTTTCCATGGGCGACACTCTTCAAGATCAGAAGCATAAATTTAAATAAAAATTTAGAATTATAGGTTTTAGTCTGAAATTAAAAGGAAAGATCCTTCGTCTATCAGGCGGCCCAGAGCTGTTTTAAGGTCAATATAAGTTGACTATTTTTGTTTGACATTAGTTCGAAATAAAGGTATTTGTATCGCCATGAAATCTAGATGGTTCGTACTAGTTGGAATCGCCCTTGCCTCAAACGTGCTAGTCCGCGCTGCGGATGAAGCGGATGATTCTCCAGACGCAGTTCTGAAGGCATTCGACGATTCCGTCGTCGCTGAGGAAGATCCAAACGACATTCTAAAAGAATTCGAACAGGCCTCCGAGCGCGACGCGAAGAAAGAAGCTCAGGATAAAGAGCTCGCTAAGCAGCGCAAAGAAAAAGAAGAGAATGACAAGAAGGCTATTTCTCAGCGCGACGCCGCCGCTCGCAAAAAGGCCGCTGAAGACCGAATCAAGGCTCTTGAAAAAGAGAAGCTTGATCAAGAGCAGGCTCGCCTTGAACGCGAAGCTCAGAAGTACAAGGAGATGATCGAATCCCTCGTCAAAGGCGCTTTGAATAAAGAAGACGTCGACCTCAAGGAGAAGTTCAAGCTCATCCCTATCTCGACGGAGACCAAGTTCACGGATGAGGGCAAGACCTCGACTCTCATCACCTACGCGGTACGCGGCCTGAAGCAGCAAAGCATTTTTGAACGCGGTAAGCCCCGCGTCGGCATGGTCTGCAAAGTCCAGATCCGCCTCACCAACAGCGTCACCCGCGAAGGTAAGCTCGAGCAGGAGCAGCAACAAGTCGCTGAGTGCCGTGTTGAGCTAGCTAAGAAGAAGTAGACATCGATTTCAGAGAAACGAGAGCTAGCTCGAAAGGGCTAGCTCTTTTTCTTTTTGGCCGCTCGTCCGCCCGTAAAGCCTAGGACAAGCCAGAGCGCCATCACGCCCCAGAAGATCCAGAATCCAACATCATGATACGAGTGAAAGGACACTCCTGGCAGATGCAGGCTCTCGATGATGAGTTTTAGTCCAATCGTGCCTACGAGTAGGTAGGCAGTGGATTCGAACCGTGGGAAGCGCTCCAGGAGCACCAAAAAGACGCTTGCGGCAAAGCGCATAAGCACGACGCCCATGATCCCGCCCAGGAAGATGATCCAGAGCTTTTGGGACAGCGCCACTGCCGCCAAGATCGAGTCCACCGCAAATGCGATGTCCATGAGCTCGATGTACATGACGGTCTTCCAAAAGCTCGCCCCTTTGACGGAGCTGGCTTCGTCTGCGTGCCCCGGACGCTTTAGGAAGTGCTTGGCCGAAACGAAGACGAGATAGCCGCCGCCCAGCCATTTGACCCAAGTCCATTGGATGAGCTTAGTGACGAATAGCAGCGCCACCAGCCTAAACACGACAGCGCCCGCTAGGCCATACGTCAGGGCTTTGCGGCGTTTCTCAGCCGGTAGATGTCTGGCCATCAACGCCAGCACCAGGGCGTTATCGATCGAGAGGATTCCCTCCAAGAAGGCTAAGAACCCTACGAGCAACAAGTCTTGGGGCGTGATGTGGGCCAGGAATTCCATTTACATTGTGCTCGCTAAGATCAGGATGATGCCGATGAGGGCACCTCCGGCTACGCCGCCTGCGCAAAGGGTTTCGCGATTCTCCACCAAAACCTTGTGCCACGTCGTCTTAGGATCTTTAAGCTTCTTTTCGAACCACCAAAAGGCCACCGAGCCCAGTCCCATGGTTAGGCAGTCGTTGAAATGCAGGACAGCTGCCAGGCCCATGCCGGTGCCAGAGATCGGGAACTTGCCCTTCATTCGGCCATTGATGAACTCAAACAAGATTCCCAAAAGCCCGCCGATCACCACGGCCCAGCGAGCGGTGGGATGAATGACGTCCAGGCCCCGAGTCAGGGCTTCGGATACGGCCTTCCAAACGGTAGCCGAAGGAAGCGGCAGCACATCGCTCGTAAAGCGCGAGATGTCGCCCTTGAAGATCATGTAATAGACGGGCACTGCTACTGCCGCGCCCGCGAAGATACCCAGCACGTGGCCCACCGCTTGGTGCCTGGGCTTACCGCCCAGCATGTACGCGGGCTTGATGTCCATGAGCAGGTTGCTTGCGTTGAGCGAAACTTCGGCGTTCACGCCTGCAGCCATGAGGTTGGTCGCCACTTTGCCCGGTGAGACCACGGCATAAGTCAGCTGCGTGAGCTTAGCCAGCGCGCTTCCCGGGGTGATGGACGTGAGGCCAGTCGAATTGACCGCGATGATCGTAAAGACAAACACCAGCGGAATGGCGATCAAGCCTTCAAAGATGCTGAAGCCAAAGTAGATGTTGCCGAAGATCACGAGCAGAGCGCCCACGATCGGGATGCCTGCGGCTGAGATCCAGCCGGGTAGTTCGATGTCTTTGAGAACGTCTTCGGTCTTCTTGCCGCCCTTACGGAAGCTCGTGGGAAGTCTAAACGAGTCCAAGATCATCTTGGGCTTGGAGAAGAAGGTGTAGAGAGAAGAGGTCGTCATCATTGCGACGCCACCCCAGAGGCCCCACATCGTGATGTTCTTAAATCCGCCAGCAGCTGGGATGACTCCCTTGTTGATGAAGATGGGCGCCAAAATCGCGTAGTTGAGGAATCCGCCAGCCAGCAACGAAATGCCGGTCTTAATTCCCGTCAGGCCGCCTGCCGCAACCAATACGAGCGACGTGTCCCATTGCAAGGTAAGGTCGCGAAACGATGTGCCTAGGATCTTAGGAGTGAATCCCATCTTGTAGATGAAGTCGTCCCAGTACTCGACGAGAGAGAATCGCTCTAAGCCCCATTTTTTCCAAAAGTCTCCCGACCGCCACAGCTCAAACCAGGCCGTAACGCCCGCGCCATAGCCCAAGATCTTGGCTTTAAATACGCCGTCCTTGCCGGTGCCTTCGTGCAAGTTATGAAGCACGATACCTGCGGCGTAGCCTTCGGGAAAGGAAGTTGTTCTTCGTTGATGAAACGTTTTTTGAGCGGAAATGCGTACAAGACCCCGAGCAGCGAGAGCAGGATCATCCACACGGCAGTCACCCACATCGGAATGACTTGGCCCGTGATCATCATGTAAGCGGGAATGGAGCTGATGAGCGGCGCCGTCATATAACCCGCGCTTGTAGCTACGGATTGCATGGCGTTGTTCTCAAGGACGCTCATTTCTTTGCCAAAGCCCAGGCTTGAAAAAAGCTTAAATACGGCAAACGAGAGGATGACGGCTGTTACGCCCACACCCAAAGTCCAGCCGGTGCGAATGCCGATGTAGAGGTTGGTGAGGCTGAGTATTCCGCCTAAGAGCATTCCGGTGATCGCGGAGCGAGCGGTGAGTTGCGGTTTGTCGCCCTGAAAGATGTTCTTAAGCCACCAGCGGTCTTTTTCTTCAAGAGTCCACTCGCGTACCTGTTCGTCTGTCAGTTCTTTGATCGACATTTTGGCTCCCCCGTTTAGATGACACTGCGAGCCTAAACGCAATGGGAGCGAAAAGCGAGGGGTTGGAGAAGAATTTGAGGGGGTGCCTCTCTCGGAAAAATTTCCCTTCCAGGGAAATTTTGGTGAGCCCGGACAGAATCGAACTGTCGACCCTTTCATTAAAAGTGAAATGCTCTACCGACTGAGCTACGGGCTCCCAAAAAAGAGAGATCCACTACCTAACAAAGGTGTGGGGCGCGGGCAACGCTTTTTCAGAAGCTTCGAAATCGGGGCATCATGACCATATTGAGCACCAGCGAGGCGCCCAAGACCTGCAGCATGCGGTCATTAGGCCCAATGGTGATGGCAGTCACGAAGCCCATCACGGCGACCGATTCGTTGAGCGCCCAGTTGACGACGTACATGGGGTACGCGCGCTGAAGCGAAAGAGTGCGTCGGGTCTTGAGGCCGAAAATCGCGGTGGAGAGCAGGCCCGCAGCTACTGCAACCCCAACAAAGTAAGGAAATGTCGTGTTGCTCGGGTGGTCGCCCGAGGTGGGTTGCATCACGTACATCGCAACATACGTATAGAAGAGCTGGGACATGGTTAGCGCGCCCAGACGATCCAGAGAACGAATTTCTGATTGGGTTGGGTTTGTGGGTTGTTCATCGAGAGAGTCTCCTGATTTAGTTGAGTCCGGTCTATATGTAACTTTATATAGTGTTGTGCAACTATATATAACATGATATAACTAGTCTTGTATGGAAGATAGATCACCGATCAAACGCATCAGCATCATGGTGGGCGAGCCCAGTACGAGAAGATGGCTCAAGCTGGCGTCAATATCAGCGCGTTCATTCGCGACCTGATTGACGATCACTTCAGTGAGGACGTGATCAGCTCAGGGTGAGCAAAAAGACCTGTGAGCTTTATTCCAAGATCATTTCGACGACTGGCGCGACGGACGAGGATATCGAGCCCTTTTTGGTCGATGTATTCAAAGGCCTCTAGATGAACGCCTCAATCAACTCAAAAACTCAAAGCGACATTGGAGAAAACCTCATGAACGAGTGGCTGTCCTCACTTCCTCCGTGGCAGATCCTTGCGACCTTGGGCGTGCTGCTCATGGTCGCTGAGATGTTCGTGAGCGGCTTCGTGTTGCTGCCCATTGGCGTGGCTTTTCTGCTTACCGCGCTGGCCTCACTCAAAGTGCAGGACTGGCCTGTCCTTTTGGCGATCCTAGGCGGTTTTCAAGTGGCCATGTTCTGGCTCTTCCAAAAGGTGCTCAAGAAATACCACTCCAAGACGCGCGCCTACACGGGCGCCGAAGGAATGATCGGCGCGGAGTGCGTGGTCACCGAGCCCATCTCATCGGCTCAGAGCGGTTATGTAAAGCTTTATGGCGATCTCTGGCAGGCTCGTTCTACCGGAACAGCGAGCTTCAAGGCGGGTCAACGTGTCGTCATCACAAAAATCGACGGGAACAAAGTTTTCGTCGAAGGGGTTAACTAGAAAAGAAGAAAGAGGAAGTAAAATGGAAATCGGATTTATTCTCGTTATTGGATTGGTAGTTTTTGGCGGCATTTTGTTAGCTACCGGCATTCGCATCGTTCAGCAAAGCGAGTGCATCATGATCGAGCGCGTGGGCAGTTACTCACGGACGCTCAGGAGCGGTCTCAATGTCATCGTTCCGTTTGTCGATCAGCCTAGACTCATTTACTGGATCGTTGGCGGCCAGGTGATTCCCACCAGCCGAATCGATATGCGCGAAGCCGTGCTTGATGTCGCTAGTCAAACCGTCATTACCAAGGACAACGTCACGATCGATATCGACGCGCTCCTTTATATTCAAATTGTTGACCCTGTGAAGGCTACTTACGAGATCGCCAATCTCCCCATTGCAGTGGCGCAGCTGGCGCAAACCACGCTCCGAAACGTCATCGGGGATCTGGACCTTGACCACGCGCTCACGTCCCGCGACACGATCAACGCCAAGCTCAAGTCGGTGCTCGATGAAGCGACCGATAAGTGGGGCACCAAGGTCAACCGCGTGGAGATCAAGAACATCACTCCACCGCGCGAGATCCAAGTAGCCATGGAAAAGCAGATGCAAGCCGAGCGTGAGCGTCGCGCCAAGGTTCTTGAAGCCGAAGGCGACAAGCAGGCTCGTATCTCTCGTTCAGAGGGCTTGAGGCAGGAGCAGATGAATATCGCCGAGGGTGAAAAGGAAGCTCAGATTCGCAAAGCTGAGGGCGAAGCTTCGGCAATCAAGCAGGTGGCCGAGGCCCGCAAGGAAGCCCTCGAACGCATCAAAGATGCATTAAAGGATCCCTCGCTTGCAGCTCAATACTCTATTGCGAACGCCTACCTCGAGCACTTCGGCAAGTTCACGCAAAAGGCCGGAGACAAGGTGTTCATCCCTTATGAAGCAAGTACTGCACTGGGTTCGTTAGGATCCATCCAGGAGATGCTGAAGACGGGAACCAGTCTGGTTAAAAAGTGAGACCTTTGTTCTTAGCCTAGCTCCAGGGTCTCTTCACGTCCGGGCCCCGTGCTCACCAGAGTCACGGGGACCCCAACGTAAGCTTCGATCTTCTTGATGTAGTCCCTAAACGTGCGCGGAAGATCCGTGTGCGTGAGGCGATCCCAACCGGCAACTTCTTCGTAAACAGGCTTCGCGCGCTCGATCGCTCCTTGCAGAGTCGGGAAATGCTCGGTGCGTTTGCCATCGACTTCGTAAGCGGTGGCGACCTTAACCGTCTTGATTCCTGCCATGACGTCAGCCTTCATGAGAGCGATTCCGGTGAGGCCATTGACTTGAGCTGCGTAGCGCAGAGCCACGAGGTCCAACCAACCCACGCGACGCGGACGTCCTGTGGTGGCCCCAAACTCGGCGCCCACTTTGCGGATGCCTTGGGCGATCTCAGGTTCGGTCTTCTCGATCTCTGTTGGGAATGGGCCCGTGCCTACGCGCGTGGCGTAAGCCTTGGCAATACCGATGACTGAGCCAATCGCAGCAGGGCCCATACCCGTGCCGGTGACCGCTCCGCCCGTGGTTGTGCTCGAAGACGTCACATAGGGATACGTGCCGTGATCGACATCAAGCAGCACGCCTTGAGCGCCTTCGAACAAGATCTTTTGTCCCTTTCGATCCGCATCCATCAAGATCTGGCGGGTGTCAGTGATGTAGGGCTTGAGTCGCTCGCCCCAAGACAGGCACTGATCCAACTGCGCTGCGAGCTCCACAGGCTGTGCGCCGTACATATGCTTTAAGAGCACGTTCTTTTCTTCGAGTGCGCGCTCGAGCTTTTCTTTAAGCAGCTCAGGCTGCAAAAGATCGCCCAGCAAGATGCCGCGACGAGCGATTTTGTCTTCGTAACAAGGACCGATGCCGCGAACAGTGGTGCCGATCTTGCCGCGACCATCGCCCTGGGAGCCGCGCTCTTCGCGCAGTTTATCGAGTTGGCGATGGTAGGGAAGGATCACGTGCGCGCGATCGCTGGCGCGAACCGCGTCCCAAGGGTTGCTCTTGAATGCGCCGGCTTGCTTGAGCTCTTCGATCTCTTCGAAGAAGACGATCGGGTCAAACACGACGCCGTTGCCGATGAGGTTGAGCTTTCCGGGGTGAAGGATGCCGCTGGGGATCAAATGAACGACGGTTTTTTTGCCGCCTACGACGAGCGTGTGGCCGGCGTTGTTGCCGCCTTGAAAGCGCACGATCACATCCGCTCGCGCGCTCATGAGATCCACGACCTTGCCTTTACCCTCATCGCCCCATTGAGCGCCGACGATCACTGCATGTGGAGACTTCATCTTCTTACCCCTTGTTAAAAACTTGAAGAGCCGCACCGACACCTTGTCCGAACTGAACTTTGTGGCCGAGCTTCGAGAGCGTGAGCTCTAAAGCGGCAATCGCCGTAACAACATCAAAGCGATCGCAGTAGCCCAAGTGCGAAAGCCTGAAGATCTTGCCTTCGAGCTCCTCTTGCCCGCCTACGATCGTGACGCCTAGCTCATCGCGCAGAATCTTGAGGATCTGTTTGCCGTCGGTAATCGACGAAGGCACTTTGACTGCGGTGACCGCATCCGATGGAGCGTCAGTGGCCAGAAGCTCAAGCCCCAGGGCTTTGACGGCTGCACGAGTCGCGTTGGCCAAAAGCGCGTGTCGCGCAAAGAGCTGATCGCGGCCTTCTTCTTGGATGAGCTTGAGGCTCTGATGCAGCATCTGCACGAGGGAGATCGAAGGCGTCCAGGCGGTCTGGGCCTTGGGCACGGCCTTTCGCTCGCGCTTAAGATCGAAATAAAATCGGGGCAGGTCGCTTGCGTCGGCAAGCTTCCAGGCGCTCTCGCTCAGCGCGATGAACGCAAGTCCGGGGGGCGTCATGAGTGCCTTTTGGGATCCGGTGATCAGAACGTCGATTCCCCAAGAGTCCATCGGCAGGTCGAACACGCCCAACGCGGTGATCGCGTCTACGACGCTGATCGCTCCGTGCTTGCGAGCGGTGGCGCAGATTTCTTTTACAGGAAGTTTTACTCCGGTGGAGGTCTCGGAGGCCTGAAACAGGACTGCTTTGCAGCCCGGAGCTGCTGCCAATTCTTTTTCGACTTGGGCGGCTGTGATGCTCTGGCCTGGAGCGACTTTGATCTCGCGAGGGTTGAGTCCGTAGGCTTGCGCGATTTTAGTCCAGCGCTCGCCAAACTTGCCTGCGTTGAGCGTCAGGACCGTGTCGCCCTTCTTAAAAAGATTGGAGATCGCCGCGTCCATCGCGCCAGATCCCGATGCGCTGAGGATCAGGACCTCGTTTTTGGTCTGAAACAACCACTGAAGGCCTGATTCGACCTCACGAAAGAGGGATTCGAACGCTGGCGTACGGTGGTGAACCATCGGCATGGATCCGATGGCTAGAACCGATTCGGGGATGGGGGTGGGCCCTGGGGTGAGAAGGTAGGACTTGGTGTACGGCTTTCGGCTCAGCGTAGGCACGGGGTCGGACACTACGGGGAGGGGGCCTGGGGGTCAATGTGAAATTTGGGGTTGCTAGGGGGGCCTAGTGCATCTCTTTTTTGAGCTCAGGTTTGAGGCATCCAGCAGCGCTTTGAGCCTGAGCCTGAGCCAGAGCAGACTTCGCTTCCTCGACATGTCTGTCGTAACCATTCACGCGCATGCGAGCGGTCTCCTCGAGCATCTGGGTCATCAACGCAGGCCTGTATGTTTTGTAATACTCTAGAATCAGATGTGAATAATGAGCGCTCTGGTAGGGGAGGTTTCGCCAAAGTTCCATCATGAACCTCTGAACCTCAACGTCATCGAGTTGTTTCATTAGAACTTTGAACGCCAACTGATGAGAATCCGAACCATCGGAGTCTGGGCGTAGATTGTGCTCCAGTTTCTGCCGGATATGCTCAAAGAGTAACGTCCGCGCGCTTTGGTTTTTTGGATCTGATCGGGCGATGGCGATAGCGAGGAAGATCTTCGCATTTTCCGACATTGTCCCTGGAGCACCTGCCTTTGGATCCTCAAGCAGATTGAGGAGCTTTTTGGTGTTTTCTTGGTCAAACGAAACTTGGCGCGCGATCTTGTGGAGCGCTCGACGTGCGATGGATGGGTCTCTTTGATAGCTGGTGTAGAGCGCCGAGGGATCTTTGAGCGCATCGATGAGCGCTGCCTGTAGCTCGGGAGAATGAACTGGCTGCTCCATGAGGATAGAGAGGACAGCATTTTTCTGATGATGGGATCCGGTACGGAGAATGGGGACAAGTTCTCTCTCGAATTTAGGGTCGGCGAACCAGATTTGGCTCAAAGTATCAATCAGGTTTCCTGCCCCCTGGTTCGCGTCTTTCAATTCTTGGATCAGCGTTGGAATTGCATCTTCCCATACCCTTCGGTTCTCACCTTTAAATGCATGCCCTAAAGTTTGTGTGACACTCAGGTTTCCTTTGACAGCCATTTTCTTTGCAAACGCTTTCATCTCGGGGTCTTTTGCCAGGATGGTCTCGTTTGCACGCAAAGCGTTTAAAACCCGTTCTTGTGTACCTCCATCGGGCCCGTTTTTTTCTATGGATACGATGAGCTTGCGGATATTTGCGCGGGCGTATTTTTCGGAGGTATAGGCGTCAGAAGAAGCGAGGTCGCCATCGTCAAAAAGATCGGGCCTTTTCTCGAAGAATTCATCAGTGGCGTCGATTCCAAGAGCCGCGAATGCTTTCTTCACTCGGTTTCGATGCTCTTCGATGGGCGTTCCGTTGATGTTATGTGCCGCAAGGATAACGTCATTAAATTCGCTGGCGTTGATGCCCAAGCCCGCAGAGATCTTTTCGAAGGTCTTCCGGTGCCCATCGCTGATTTGCCATCTTTTTCCAAAAAAGTTCAGTAGCAAAAGGGCGCCTTCCGCACGCGTGAACTTGCCCTTGAGCTCAAAAGCTGGAGCCGGGATTTCTTTGACCTGCACCCCCGCTAGTTTTTCGTCTGAGGGTTTGAGACGCGAAGCTTCTTTCCAATCGACGTAAAGGTCGTATTCCACATCGCTAAATTTATCGATCGCTAGGCGTGTATCTCGATCTTTGTAATAGAAGGCTTCGTTGGAAGAGTTTTGGGTGAGGTTTTCAATGGCGGATCGGATCTCAGTGTAATTGATGTAGCCCAGATCGTCCTTACGATCCTTTGGAGCCGGCAAGAATACGGCCTGTCCGCCAAGCGATTCTCGGTTTTTGTACAGACCCAGCAAGATGGCTTCGGTGTCCGCAGCCGACAGCCTGGGCCCATTGATTGTATGAATGAACAGCGCGGATTCGTTGCTGGCTGTCCTTCCTTGGGTGAGGGAGATGTAACCCTTGGCTTTGGGGTCTCCCTCTTCATAGACGAAGAAGACCTTCTCCAGCGGGGAGTTCGGATAGCCAAAGGAGTATTGGGTCGCGCAGTCCCCTCCGATATTGCCTCGAAACAACGCGACCTCCGGGGATTGCTCGACGAGAATAAGAGGTTTTCCGGAGGCTTTTTCCTCTACGAGGATCGTCGCGCTGGAAACAGAATTTACCCGCCGTTCGACGCCCTTTTCTGCGGCTTTGAGTGTTTTGGGGACCTGGTTTTTTTTGTTCAAGAAGGGCACCGCGAGACGCTCCATCCTCTGTTTGTAAGCGACCTTCTCGTTGAAGAGGTCCAGGCTCGATTCGCTGAGGTTAGAGATCTTTTGTCGGGCTGAGGCGAGATTCTGAGGCAGCGCCCCACTCTCGTCTTGGAGCAAGATGTGGAGTTGAATGAGCTGCTGCGCTCTTCTTTCTTCAGCGAGAGCTTTTTTCAAAAGCTCGATCGCCTGTTCCCCGGTTAGGCTGCCTTGAACGCCGAAGATCGAGGCTTTGAATCCCCGCGGGACAAGGTCGGAGCTGTCCGCAGAAAACCTCTTTTCTATGAGTGCGAGCTTGGATTCGAAGGGCAGCCTCATAGCGGCTTCTCGCTCCTGGGGCTCAAGCAGTTGAATGAGCCCCATGGCAAACCCTTGAGTGTCGATCCTCTCGATGCTTGCCAAAGTTTTTTTCAGCTCGGAGTTCAGCGCGTCACCAAAGCCGGATTCTTTGAAGTGACCCAGCTCTTCGAGAAGCTCATGTCGCCAGGCATCCACGACCTCGGGATTGATCTTTCGGCTGGTGACGTTTTCCTTGGAAGTGCGCTGAATGGTCAATTGAGTGAGCGGGGTTCGCTTGGCGCGAAGCTCTAAGTAACTCGGAATGGCATTGAGCTTGGATTGGAGCTTTACCTGCTGTTCCAGCACATGGAAGAGATCGATCTCGTAGGTCGCTGCATCACGAAAGATGTCGGGCATGATTTCGGATAGGGACCAGAGCAAGCGGATTTTTTTCTCATCCGTTTTGAGATCGATGGGCGGAGGCGCGGGCGCGAGAAGCAGCGCGCACACGAGCGCCACGAGTCCGCGAAGCATTCCGAGTTTAATGCGCCCCATCATTTTCGCCAAAGAGCAGCCCTTCTCTCTATGCTTTTCGGCATTTGGAGGGGCGATCAAAAGGCGATCTTGCGCCGCGCCATCCCTTTCTTCTCGAGAGATTTGCGCGATTTTCGGACACGTACCTATAACCCAAAGCATGGACAGGAACTCAAAATGAAGGACTAAACAAAGGGGATAGGTATGAAGGCGATCTTGGCGTTGGGGATGTTGGTGGTGAGCTCCGCTGCATTTGCGGGTGGGCAGCAACAGGGACAAACGGGCGAAAACGAGTGTCTCAGGTCGGCGAAGCTCGATTTTCACTATTCGGGATTTAGAGCGGGAGCGGGTTTCGTGTTCTCCAAGCTGGGTGGCCATTTGGGCCGCGGTATCAACCTCAAGCTCGAGAGGCGAGATGGCAAGACGACCGAGGTCGAAGTCTATATGCACGCTTTTGAAATCGGCGTGACCGCAGCGGCTGAGGCTTGGGCAACGGGCCTTAAGTTCATGGAGCTTAAGATCCCGCAGGATGAGCAGACATGCGTTCGCCCAATGGATATCTTTAAAGCTTTTAAAGGAACGGGCGTTGGCGTCGGAGCCACTGCAGGGGTCGGCGTGGATCTGGAGATCTCAGGGCTGTGCAACCCGTCTGGTGCGAAGCTGATCTTCGGGCCCGGCGTGACGGCACTCGGACTGGGAGCGCACGTCAGCGTGCTTCCCTTCAAAGTGCTTAAGATCAAGCCCGTGCGCGGTTTCATGAGCTTAGATGAGCGCTTTTTTGATCGCGCCGAGATCGACGATCAGATCAACGGCGTTCGCAATATGAAGTGGTAATTACACCTAGGAGGGGCGGGCGGTTCTCAAAGTGGGTCGCTCGCCTCTTTTTACAACTAGACTCCTCGTGCGCTGGGGGCAGAGATGCTTGGGTTTTAGTGCAGATCCAAATAAGTTGACTTAATTTGTCAATATACATATACGCCCACACAATGCGCTCACTAGGGTCAGCACTTTTACTGATTTTTCTAGGATTAGCTGCGGTCGATGAGCCTTTTGGCTCATGGAAGCTCTAAACAAGCCTCGTGCTCGAGTTTCCTGTCTGTTGAATTACGAGATACGGATCTACCTTCAGATTTTGAGTCAGAGGCACGTAAAATTATAGAGAGTATTAACCAGACAATAGCCAGCAGGCTCGTTCCTGTTCCCAAGCTTCAGTTGTTCTTATACAAAAATGACCGCAGTGGTCGTGCTGGATACGGACAGAAGATTTATCTCTCCGACACGGAAGCCACTGTTCCATACATTCAACTTCCGTATTCCCAATCGTATTCTCTCGACCCTTGGACAAAAGAGCCGTTGCCTATTGACCCAAGGCAGCAATATCCCGCGACTCTTGCTCACGAATTCGGCCACGCCTTGTTTGACTCTAGCTTAGGTTTTTTTGCACCAGACTTAGATCGTCACTATCAGGATCTTCGTAAGAAAGTGGATGTGCTTACTCGCCGTCTGAGATGGAACGGATCCGAAACTGAAGCGCGTATTTTAGATGAGCTGCGGCCACTAGCTACTGAACTCAATCAAATCGAATACATACGATTGGGTTACGAAGAAGTATTCTCTGACTCCATTGCTGTCATTGCGACACAAAACTACGATGCGATCTCCAGTCTCTTCGGTCCTAACGAAAAACTGTTATCGGGTTCTCGATCCTTCAATTTCTCAATTCACAAAGAATGGGAACTTCATGTTCAAGAGCTTAAGAACAAGAATTTGGGAGTTGGTCACCATATCATTCTTGCTCCAACGCGAGGCTTTCTTGGAGAAATCTTAAAATCTCCTTCATTGAACAATAGGCCCGAGGATTTTTCTTTTTCGCTTCTAAAAATAATGGCTGAAGAAATAAGTGAGCGTGTGTCGCTTAAAGAGCTTCGAGTTATTTCACCTCAAGAGGCGAACGCTCGATTAACTAAGAAGCTATCGGCGGAATTCAAGAAGTGACAATTAAACCCCTGTCTATTTGAGAGACTTGGGATTCGTTATTCTTATTGAGCCGATAGGTACAACTGACGATTGATATCGAACTTGAGCATGTCATCGCCCACGAGGTCGCAGCTGCCAAGGCCCACGCGAATGACGAGCATGTCCTTGACCTTCTTGAATCGTGGCTCGGTTTTGACGAACTTGGCGTCGTTGAGCTCGATGATAAAATAGCGAAACTTGGGTTTAGTCTCTGTGTACTGCTTGAGGAGGTCGCCCAAAGCGGCCATCACGGCCACTGCGTTTGGGTTATAACGAGCGACGTCGTCGGAGGCTTGGCAGCCTTCATTGCTGATATCTTTGGAGACTTCGGCATGCCCATCCAGGCCTGAACGATCCAAGTTTTTGATCAGCTCGTCGGCGCCTTCGAGTTGAGCTTTGAGCAACTCATTGTAGCGCTTGCCCGCCTCGCCGCTTAAACAGGTTTCTTGAAAATCTTTGGGGATGGCGCAGGACTTGTGGAGCTTGGCCATGCTCTGGCCAATAGTCAGCGAGGTGGGAGAGTCTCCGGCTCGGGCGGCCAGGGCCACTAGGACAGAAAGGGCCAGACCAGCGGACACGAAGCGCTTGGAGAACTGCATACTACCTCCTGGAGACTAGAACCGGCTTGCGCAGGCTCCTTAAGCTAGTGCTCGGATTTAGCACTGCCTGATTTTTTGCCGTCCTTCTTAGCTTTTTTCTCAACCATGATCTGGTCGATGATGGCCAAGGCTTCGTGCCTCAGATCGTTTTCGTAGATGAAGCGGTAGAAGTTTTCCATGTCCGGATGATGGCGGAAGTTCTTGAACGACGCGGACATCTCAGTGGGGTTTACGGCGGGAGTAGAAGCGCCTGCTGCGCCTTCCATATCGTCCTCGTCCGCACCTTCTTCGCCTTCGGGGGAGGTGGGGGCTGCCGGCTGTGCGGCGGTAACTGCTGCGGCTTTGCCTTTAGCGGCCTTCTTGGATGCTTCTTTTGGGGCTGGCTTCGCGGCGCTCTTAGCGGCCTTGGCGGGAGCGGGAACTTTCTTGGCTGGGGCTTTAGCTTTTGGGGACATCTTTCACATTCTCCTAGTACAGCGGTTCGGGCGCCGATTGCGTGTCCCCGGTCGTATCAGATGAGGGCTGGCTTTGCAAAATCCCGTAGCGGTGAAGCTTGTTGTAGAGCGTCTTGATGGTGATTCCCAGGCTTAGGGCGGTCTTGGTCTTGTTGCCATGGTGGTAGGCCAGGGTACGCAGGATATGGCTCTTTTCGACGTCATCGAGCGACATATCGAGGTTAAATTCGCCGCCTTCGGTCCGGCTCTTGGGCACCCGGATGCTAAAGGGCACGTCGTCGAGCTTGATCTCGTTGGTCTCGGCCAGGATCTTCATGCGCTCGATCGTGTTCTGAAGTTCGCGGATATTGCCCGGCCAATCGTAGTTCTGGAAGGCCTCCAGCACGCGTGGGTCAAATCGGCGGATCTGTTGGGCCGAGCCCCCGAAGCGGGAGCTGCGGAGCAGGAATTCAACGATCAGAGGGATGTCTTCCTTGCGCTTGCGCAGCGGGGGCATGCGTAGGGTGATCGTATTGAGGCGGTAAAAGAGGTCTTCGCGAAAGCGCCCTTCTTTGACTTCAAGCTCCAGATCGCGGTTGGTAGCTGAGACGATTCTGACATCGACCTTGATCGGGCGCTTGCCGCCGATGCGGTAAAACTCGCCCTCTTGAATAAAGCGCAGGAGCTTGGCTTGCATCCCCAAGGACATCTCGCCGATCTCGTCTAAGAACAGCGTTCCGCCATCGGCCGTTTCGCACAGGCCCATCTTTTGAGCGATGGCGCCCGTAAAAGAGCCTTTTTCGTGGCCGAAAAGCTCGCTTTCCAAGAGTGATTCTTGGAGAGCGCCACAGTTGACCGTAACGTAAGGCTTCATCGCCCGTTCGCTCTTGGTGTGCAGTCTGCGCGCGATGAGCTCTTTGCCCGTGCCGCTCTCGCCTTGGATGAGCACGGCTGCGGTCGTGGGCGCGATCTTGTCCACCATCGTGACGATGTTGACGATGGCTGGGCTCTTGCCGATCAAGTCTTGATTGCTCTGGTCTTTGCTAACCAGGGTTTTGAGGGCTTTGTTCTCTTTTTGAAGCAGCTTTTGCTGATCCAAGATGCGGTCGTTAGCGGCCCTAAGCTCGGAGGTCTTTTCGTCCACGGCCTTTTGCAGCTTGGCGCCAAACTCTTTGGCTTCGCTGTAGAGGCGTTGGTTGGTAATGGCTACCGCAAGCTGCGAAGCGACGGCTTCGAGCATCACGATATCGTCGTCGTCAAACGCGTTGCGCTGGTCGCTCTCAACGTTCAGTGCTGCGACGACCTGGCCGTCTTTGACTACGGGTACGCAAAGCTCCGATTTGGTGTCCACGGGGAACGAGAGGCTCGTGTAGTGCGGATCAGTCG
>JBGAWT010000281.1:0-3065 GCA_044227445.1 Bdellovibrionia bacterium
GCTAATCCATAAAATCTAACATTCATTTTAGGTTTCCCTTCATGGGCTGGTGGGTGATGCGATCTTCGAAAATCAGATAAAGGCTCGGCAAAACGATGAGAGTCAAAAGAGTGGATGAAACGATGCCCCCGATTACGACAGAAGCCAGGGGCTTTTGAACTTCTGCCCCAACTCCTGTTGAGAGCATCATGGGTAAAAATCCAAAGATATCCACGAGTGCTGTCATCAGGACGGGGCGCAATCGGATCAGAGCACCTTCGCGCACTAGCTCGGCACCCTTCATGCCTTGGCGCCTGAGGTCGTTGAAATAATTCATCAACACCACCCCATTTAGGACCGCAATCCCCGAGAGCACGATAAAACCAACGCCCGCAGAGATACTAAACGGTAAGCGATTGAGAAGGAGCCCTAGGACGCCGCCGACGAGTGCGAGAGGAACTCCCGAAAAAATAAGAGCCGTCTCAAAGATGTTCTTAAAAGCTGCATAGATCATCATCAGAACAAGCAATAGGGCTAGCGGTGTAAGGACAAGGAGTCGGGAGCGCGCCTCCTGCAAGTTCTTAAAGTTACCGCCCCACTCGATGTAGTATCCGGGAGGCAGTTTTATGGCTGCGGCAACCTTGTCTTGTGCTTCGGTCACAAAGCTTTCCGTGTCTCTCCCGCGAGGATTAATCATCACGGCTGCTCTGCGTTTAGATTGCTCCCGCGAAACCGATCCGTAGGCTTCATCGAATTTGATCGTGGCTGCCTCCGAGAGGGGAATCGTGGCATTTGCCGCAATACCGACAGGAAGGGTTTTGATTGCAGACAGGTCGGAGCGCTGATTTTCGCTCAGACGAATGACGATCGGGAATCGCTTCACTCCTTCGTAAAGGAAGCCCACTTCCTCGCCTCCTAAAGCAACGCCTACGGTTTCTAATACCTCTCGCGTGGACACCCCGAGGTTCTTGAGAATTCCTTCCTTTGGCGTAATTTTGAGGATTGGAGAGGTTCCCTTGAGTTCCACTTCAACATCGCCCGCACCTGGGACCCTATTAATTACTTCGGCAATCTCTCGGGTGACGTCAGCGAGCTTTTCCATATCGTCCCCAAAAACCTTCACTGAGACGTCAGCCCTTGTGCCTTCAAGAAGCTCGTTAAAGCGCATTTGGATAGGTTGGCTAAGAAGAGCCCGCTGACCAGGAAGTTCGGCTTCGAGTTTTTCTTTAATTGCCGCTGAAAGCTCGGATTTGGAGCGTTTTCTTCCTTCGATTTTTGGCCAAGAATCTCGCGGCCTAAGCATGACATAGGTGTCCGAAAGATTTACTCCCATCGGATCGGTTGCCACCTCGGAAGTTCCTAGGCGAGAAAAGGCTACAGAAACCTCAGGAAAGCCCATGATGATTTCCTCGGACTTGGCTTGGAGAGCCACTGATTGGTCGATGCTGATATTCACTGGTCTAACGAATTGAACAGTGAGGGATCCCTCATCAAGCTGCGGGAGAAATTCTCCGCCCAGAGTTGCAAAAAGAGCCGCGCCTAAAGCAATAGCGCCTATGCCTGCCAGAGCTACGCGTTTTCTAAAGCGAAGGGAGACCCCCAGCAAAGGGGCATAGAATGCCTTCACCTTTCGCATGAGCCACGGCTCTTTTTCGCTGACCTGGCCGCGCAAAAAGAGGCTAGCCAGCGCTGGTGCCGTCGTAAATGAGAGAATCAGGGCGGCGACGACAGCAATACTGAAGGTCGCCGCCATCGGAGTGAACATTTTCCCCTCGATTCCGACGAGGGCAAAAATCGGCAAAAATACGACCACAATGATGAGTTCGCCAAATCCAGCCGCAGTTCGAATTTCGATCGCGGCATCGTAGACTGTCTTCTGAAGCTCGGATTTCGTGAGTGCACGCTTTAGGGCGTGTGTCTTTTCGTGGACCGTTCGGACACAGTTCTCAAGAACGATCACGGCTCCGTCAACGATGATGCCAAAATCCAGAGCACCTAAGCTCATTAGGTTTCCTGAAATTCCTAAGCGCTTCATCACGATGAAGGTAATCAAGAGAGACAATGGAATCGTCACAGCCGTAATGAGTGCCGCTCTGACATTGCCCACTAAGAGGAGCAAGATGACGATCACAAGGGCAGCGCCCGTGATGAGATTGTGTTCGACTGTGCCCAAAGTAGCATTCACGAGGTCCGAGCGGTCGTAGAGAGTTTCGATTTTGTAACCGACGGGAAGCCCTTGGACGATCTCCTTCATTCGCTCAGCGACACGCGTAGAGACGGTGCGGCTGTTTTCACCCATGAGCATGAAAACGCTGCCTAATACCGTTTCCTTGCCCCGCACTAGCGCAGCGCCGGTGCGCAGCTCCGTTGCCAATTTCACCTCGGCGACATCTCCAACGGTAATGGTGCGGAAGCTCTCTAAGGATTTAATGGGGACCGAACGAATATCTTCGATCGACTTGAAAAGGCCTAAGCCCTGAACGAGAAATTGTTCAGTGGTTTGCTGGATATAGCCACCTCCTACGTTTTGATTCACCCGTTCCAGGGAGTCCATGAGGTCACTAAAGTGCAGTCCGTAACGGCTCATTTGCTTAGGATTTGGCTGGATATGAAATTGCTTCTCAAAGCCTCCGATTGTGTTGATCTCGGCAACGCCCTTCACCGTGAGTAGCCTAGGTTTGACGTACCAATCTTGAAGTGCCCGAATTTCCATGAGTTGGCGCACACGGGCTTCGCCAGTTTCCACTTTCTCGGCTTCAATTGCGTAATGGTAAATTTCGCCCAAGCCCGTGCTGGTTGGACCTAGTTTGGGGTGAACATTTTTAGGGAGTAGGGCTGTGACACCTTGAAGGCGCTCTGAAATCAACTGCCGCGCTCGGTAAATATCCACCTCATCTTCAAACGCGACGGTCACGGAGGATATCCCAAAGCGAGTGATGGAGCGCACTTGCGTCACCCCGGCGATGCCGCTCATTGCCGTTTCAATAGGGAACGTGACGTTTCTTTCAATTTCCTCGGGCGCAAGGCCTTCCACGGCAGAGTTTATTTGGACTTGCACGTTAGTGATGTCAGGGACCGCGTCGATC
>JBGAWT010000282.1:0-3063 GCA_044227445.1 Bdellovibrionia bacterium
ATCTCGATCACGCTCTCTCCCTTTAGGACCATTTCCTTGAGGTTGTTCGTGAAATCCAAAACTTCGTAAACAGCGAGCCGACCCTTGTAGCCCGTGTTCCCGCAGTTGGCGCAACCGCGGGGTCTGTAGAACTGACCCGAAGCCGCGAGCTCGGGAGTGAAACCCACGTCGGTGAGCTGCTTGGGCGGAATCGAGTACGGCTCACGACACTTGGAGCAAAGCGTGCGCACCAAGCGCTGGGCCACGACGGTGTTAAGACAAGCGACCACGAGAAAAGGCTCCAGGCCCATGTTCATGAGTCGAGTGATCGTGCTGGGCGCATCGTTGGTGTGAAGGGTCGACAAAACCAAATGGCCGGTGAGGGCTGCTTGGACAGCGACTTCGGCGGTTTCGTAATCGCGAATTTCGCCCACTAGGATCGTATCCGGGTCTTGGCGCAAAAGTGCGCGCAGGACGCTTGCGAACGTAAGCCCGATGTCCTTATTGATCTGAACCTGGTTAATGCCCTCGAGGTTGTATTCGACAGGATCCTCTGCGGTCGAAAGATTGTCGGACATTTGATTAAGCTCGGACAAAGCGGAATAGAGCGTCGTGGTTTTTCCCGAACCCGTCGGACCCGTGACAAGCACCATGCCGTTCGGAGCGGCGATTCCTTTTTTGAAAACCTCGAGCTGCTTTTGCTCAAATCCCAGCTTGGTGAGATCGAGCTGCAGATTGCCCTGGCTGAGCATACGCATGACGACCTTCTCGCCAAAGAGCGTTGGCATCGAGTTGACACGAAAATCGATCTCGCGACCGCCGAGCTTGAGTTTGATGCGTCCGTCCTGCGGCACGCGCGACTCGGCGATATCCATGCGCGACATGATCTTGAGTCGGGCGAGCACGGCGCGCTTCATCTGAACGGGAACCTGCAAAACCTCCATGAGCACGCCGTCGATACGCATGCGAACGCGGAACCGTTTTTCGTACGGCTCGACGTGAATGTCGCTTGCGCCGCGCTGGATGCCTTCGGACAAGATTCCGTTCACCAGCGTGATGACCGGAGCGTCTTGGTCGCTGACGCTGGAGTCGATCTCGTGAACTTGCACGAGCTCGAGCTTCTCGCTGCTCTCGTCTTTGTTCTTAGCCGCTTCTTTTTGGAAGTTCTGGATCGCCGTTCCGGCAAACGCGACGCCTGTGTAGTACTTGGCCATCGCCGCATCGAAAGCGGAATACGAAGTAAGCACCGCCTCCACGTTCATACGCACGCGAAATTTGAGATCCTCCATGTAATTGAGCTGCGTGGGATCGACAATCGCGATCACGAGCGTGCCCTTGGAGGCTTGGATCGGAATGAAGCCGTGTTTGCGCGTCAGATCAGGAGACGCCAATTGAATCACGTCGCGAGGAACTTCGAACTTCGCCAAGTTGATGCTGGGAAGGCCGAACTTCTGGCTCAAGTAGTAAAGGAGTTTCGTTTCCGAAACATATTTTTTCTCAATGAGCGCGCGAACGTGGCTCTTCCCCGACTGTGCCGCAGCGACAGCTTCAGAGAACTGAGCGGACGAGATAATCCGGTCTTTGACCAAAAGCTCGGCCAGAGCGCGTGACATTCCGTCTTAAATTTTAGACTAGCTGAGTGGCAGAGTCTACGCGGGTGTGGGGAGTCAAGAACTTGGCGGCTTGAATTTGAGCAAGATTTCCATCGAGCGCAGGCAATCGAGCTGGATCTGAGCTTTCAAAGCGTCAAGCGACCCGAACTTCTCCTCGCCCCTGAGACGCTCGATGAAACGCACCTCGATGCGCTTTCCGTAGAGGTCCCCCGAATATCCCATCACGTGCGCTTCGACTAAAGGCACAGGCTGGTTTTGGACGATCGTTGGCCGTACGCCCCAGTTCGTCGCCCCGGGGTGAACCGTATCTCCAATGCGCACTTGGGTCGCGTAAACGCCGTAGGGAAGCATCAGCTTCTCGGGTTCGGGCGTGATATTGGCCGTCGGAAATCCCAGCCCTCGCCCCAACGCATTGCCCCTGATCACCAGCCCCGTGTAGCTAAACGGACGGCTCAAAAGCTCATTGCCTGCTTTGACATCCCCGGCCAAGTACAGCTCGCGAATCCGTGAGCTCGACACGGGCTTTCCGTCAAACTCCACGGGCGACACAACCTCTAGCTCGATACCCGAATGCCCGCACCACTCGCGCAGGCGATCGAGCGACCCTTGCCGTTCGCGCCCAAACGCGAAGTCGTAGCCTACGACTACGGCTTTGGCCTCCAAGCCTTGGCGCAAAGTCTGCTCAAAAAAATCCTCAGCGCTCCTGAGGGAAAACTCGCGACTAAAAGGCTCTTCGACAACCAGCTGTACGCCCTGCCGAGAAAGCTCAGCCAGTTTTTCGTCATAGGTCAGAAGCAAGGGCGGGGCAGCCGCAGGCTTCAAAACATGCTGTGGGTGAGGTCTGAATGTAAAAGCTGCGAATGTGGCTCCTAGAGCCCGAGCTTTGTCGCGAGCAGCCCGCAAGATCGCCTGGTGGCCGCGGTGCACTCCGTCAAAATTTCCGATGGTGACAACCGAAGGCCCGCGCGAGGCTGGAACCTGGGAGACGCCCTTAAAAACCTGCGCCAAGCCCTACCTCACTTTTGGGGTGCGAACGTAAACCCGCATTGGTCGATCTCAGCGTCCATGCGGTCAAACGGGTAATTGCGGCAGTTGGCGGGCCTGAGATCCCCATAAACGCGGCAGTAGGGCAGGTTTTGGCCGTCGTGGCCCAAAAATGGGCACTTGTACACGAGCTGGCAGCACAGGCCACAGCGGTGGCAGTCGCCTTGACGCGTCTCGGCTATGGCCTTGGCCACATACTGAGGACGGAAGGTGCCTAAGATAAAACGCCTGAACTTGCGCACGACCTGGCCCAAAAAGGTCCGCTCGGTGACTTTGCTCAGATACCAGGCCTGGACTGCTTTCTTCATAGTCTTTGTTATTTACCGGATGCGGGCGATCGTCAACGTTTGTATGATGGGCGCCAAGGGAGGCTGACATGAAAGCTCGAGTCATTACGCTAGCAAACCAAAAGGGCGGGGTCGGAAAA
>JBGAWT010000013.1:0-27958 GCA_044227445.1 Bdellovibrionia bacterium
CTCCGCAGCCGATTTCGTACATCCTATTTCCATGAAAAAAACCTGGGTCTTGCTCGTCGCACTCACCGTGTCCACCAACGCATTCGCCTACGGGCCTAGGCGGATGATCCAAGTGCAAAGCACCTACACTGAAGTTCGCGATCAGGTGATGCGCGAGCCGCTCAAGGAGCTACCCAGCTACACGGGACTGAGCATCGGAAGTTTCCTGCAAGCCTTCTTTAACCTAGGAGGGCGCCTAGTCGATCGTATTCTGGGTACGCTTACTCACGACGAAGATTTCATGCCCAAGCAGGTGCCTAAATTCTTTCACCCTATGGGCGTTTGCGCTGAGGCAACCTGGAGGATCGACGCGAACTCGGATTCGACGGGGCTATTTGAGCTTGGCACCGAAGTGCCTGCTCTCGTTCGAATCTCTGCAGTGGATACGCAAACCACCTACTCGCCCAAAAACGGCCGCGTGTTTGGACTAGCGCTCAAAGTTTTTCCGACGCGCAATCACTCCGAGCGCGTACGCACGCGCAACCTTCACACGATCGATAGCGGGGGCTTAGACGGAGCGATCAGGCACCATGCGCTCGCAGCCGACGAAGGCCAGCCCGCTGTATTTTTCCGAAACATCGCCACGGGCAACGGCATTCAAGCCAAGCTAGCCGAGAATCTTTTCAAGCGCTTTGAGGCGCATCCGGGCATCCGCACGCTTCATCCATTCTCGGAAGTCACGCAGGACAACCAAGAGATCAAAGTGGTCGATGCCTACTCGCCTCGAGAGCTACGCTTCGTTCCTCGGGTCGAGCGCATTACCCAAACGGCTGACGCCGATTTCCGCAGCGAACTCCTTGCCTACGAGCCAGGCGAGATCCGCTTTGATATGGTTCTGGCTAACGGAGATATGGCAGATCCGGGAGTGCGCGTGGGGACGCTGACCCTGGGCAAGCCGATGATGTCAGTGGCCTGCGACCAAGGGCTTCACTTCCATCACCATCCTAGTCAGCAGGTTTTGGAGTAAGCGAGAGCTACTGCTGCCCCGAGCTTTTTGGGCACGCCTTGTCCCTGATCTGCTCGGCCGATGCGGTTATCTTCGTCATCTGGCTATCAAAACGTTTCCAGTGATTGTCATCCGCGTACCCGTAGGCTGATACGAGTTGGATCACGAGCTGAGCAAGGTCTCCCTTAAGCGCCCGCGCGTTGTTCTCCGCAGCCACATCCTGCGCCCACTGAGCCCGTTTGATCTGACCCGAGAGCTCGCTCAAGACATCTTCGCGCGCATCGGCGGCCACCTGCATCTCGGCCGAGAGCCTGCCCCCATCATCTAATGATGCGATCGTACGGCCGCCCGGGCCTACTTCGAGCGCCTTAGCCACCAGCGCGCTTTGCTTGGCGCGCGTGAGGCCGGTATCCAGCCTCGCCCACTCTTTTTGGCAGATCTCAGTGAGTTGGGTCGTGCAGGAGCCCGTCATTAAGAAGAGGGGGAAAAAAATAGCCGTGCGGAAGTTCCTGCCCATACTAGGGGGCTCTTCGGCGAGAAGCTCCCAGAGCGTGAGAGCGGCCTCAAATCATCGAAAATAAGCTGACTGTTCTGATTAAATAGAGCGTGTTTAAAAACTTCGCTCTCGATGCATGCACCCGTTTTTACTCGAACATTTATCCATACTAAAACACTCAGACTTAAAGTTGATTATATTAGTCGTGTATAAGTATATGAAATAACTCAGATTTTCTTCAAGTCCGTCAAAGCCTCGCCGATAGGTGTTTTGTCAGGACGGCAGGGAATGCCTACTGAAGAGACAAGGGGTCGGATGGATCCCAAGTCTCCGAAGCCAACCAAGGAGGTCACCGGGCAATGAACAACCACTAGGAGGAACTATGGGATTACGAATTAATACAAATATCCAGGCCCTCGCTGCCCAACGCTACTTGGGAATCAACAGCGAGAATCAAAAGAACTCGATGGACCACTTGTCATCGGGATCTCGCATCAATAAGTCCGGCGACGACGCCGCGGGATTGGCAATCAGCGAAAAGTTGAAAGCCTCTGTTCGCAGCTTAAGGCAAGCCGGGCGCAATGCTCAAGACGGCGTCAGCCTCGTGCAGGTCGCTGAAGGCAGCATGAACGAAGTCAGCAACATCCTGATTCGCTTACGCGAACTCTCGATCCAAGGCGCTTCCGACACCATCGGTGATACGGAACGCAGCTACCTGGATAAGGAAGTTCAGCAGCTCAAGTCCGAAATTAACCGGATCGCGGCTTCGACCGAATTCAACGGCCACAAGCTGTTGGACGGCACGACCGGCGCGCTTGAGATCCAAGTCGGCATGCAAAATAACCCTGAGCTCGATCGCATGATCTTTGACTCGAGCACGCTGGTCACGAACCTCGATGCCCTGGGCATCGGAGACGTGGGCATCACGAGCAAAGAGCAATCGCAAACGAACTTGGAAAAGGTCGACTTCTCGATCAACAAGCTCAACGACAATCGTTCTACGGTTGGCGCTCTGCAGAATCGCTTGATGTCGACGATCAACAACATCAACATCTACACAGAAAACCTCTCTGCCGCGAATTCCCGAATTCGCGATACGGATATGGCTGCTGAAACGTCTGAACTGACGAAGCAGAATATCTTGACCTCAGCGACAGTGTCAGTCTTGGGACAAGCCAACCAGACTCCGCAACTCGCTCTCAAACTCTTGGGATAATTTCCGGGGTTTGATCTGTAAAGGTGTGGAGGCAACACCACACCACTAGCGGTTCTGTTCATCGATAGGGGGAGATGACCGAGGAAGGTCACCTCCCCCTTCGCTTTTTAGGCCTATGATGCTACGTCGTTCCCATGTTCTTGAATCGCGCCATCCCCGGTGCGCTTGCCCTAGCACTGCTCTCCAGCCCCCTCTTTGCCGCCGAATTTCCGGCCTTTTTCGAGATTTCCAATCGAGCCTGCCAGACTTTGCTTACCTCCACGGACCGAGCCCACGTTAAAGACGCACGCGATCGTTTTCTTTCGGACACAGACCGCTCGCGATCCCGCGTCTTAGTCATGGCGGATTGGTTGCTCGAACAGGGCGTTTCCTACGGCGAATTCCTGGCCCTCACGCAAGCCAGGAAGTTTGAACTGGCGCATGAGGTCCTTAAAAACAAGGGATTGGGTTGGTTTCCTCAAAGCCCCGAGGGCAGCGAATGGTTCTTCCTGCTGGATAAGGCAGGCCTGTTCCAAGGGTACAAAATAGAAACCGTAAAAGACACCTCAGCTCTGGCTGATTACATCAAGCTTCATCCTCAGTTCGCTCCAAGAATCCTGCACTTGGATTTACGCAATTCGGCGCAAAACCCCGAATCCGCCGAGGAGGCCCTCTTAGCGCTCGTGCGGGTGATCGCAGCCTCCCCCATAGAAGAGCTGATGATCGATCTCAACGGAGCATACCTGGGCGAACAAACCTCACATTTTGATCGACTGCTCAGTGCTCTTAGAGGGAAAAACGTCCGACTTCGCTTGCACGGAATAGCCTTTGACCTACGATGGAGCAGACTGACAAGTGATGAACGCTTCAAGATCGGCTTCCTGGAGATTGCATGGAGCCAAGGCGCTGAATCAGCGCTTCAGTACTTTCAATCACCCCACCTCAAAGAGCTCACGCTCCGAAAGGTTTGGCTCGGAGTGAACGGGAGAAACGCCTTAGACTTGGCGGTGAATAGCGAAAACCTTGAAGTCCTTCATTTTGAGAATGTGGTTCAAGCCCTGCCGGACGTTCGCTCCTGGCGCAACCTCATTGGAGACCTCGTGGATCAACGCCTTTACCCCATCGAAGGGACCCGAACCTGGAATCGCGCGAATTACAAAACTCCGAAACGATTCCTCTGCAAGGTTTTAGCCCTCAGCTCCCAGTAGTGACAATTAAACTAAGATAATATAATTCAGCGCGATGTTTTTGGACTGCTAGCGCTGCTTGCACTGCCCGACGCTCGGGCTCAGGCGGTACCCGAGCTCAAATACTTTAGGACTCCTGTCTCTTGCAGCACTTTACTCGAAGGACGAGAAGTAGCCCTGATCCAAGAAGGCATGGATAAATTCCTAAGCCCCCCTCACGAGGACTCCCGCCGAAGGAGCTCGCATTCTCACCGACTGGTTGCTTGAACGCGAGTACCTACGGAAATCTGCGAGCGAGGCAAAACCGGTAACGACCACGCAGCCGATAATACCTCCCGACAATACGCGCCTGATTGGTTTCCGAGGGATTTTCTTCGAGCGAGCAGCAACCTCCTCGTAGACCGAAACGGTATCTACAAAGGCGTTCAAAATCACTACCCCTATTACCTCTCTGAATTGCCTTGGAGATTAAGGGACAATAAGGCTGCATGGGTCGTGCCTCGTGCGCTTTGGACTAGAGTGGAATCTTCGAGTGTTGAGGGAAAATCGCGGAAATCGGACATATCTAATGGCCTAGAGTGGGTCATTCCCGTGTCTAAGATTCAGGACCTGAAGATCGGCTTGCAGTTTCTTTCATGAACGTAGCAGAATGGCGAGCGTGAGCCGATATCCGCGAAAGGGGTCTCAGCCAAGTCATAGGGCGACTGACCTCCATTCTGAAACTTCCAGAAGCTCAAAAACACCTCAAACGCCTTGTCATCTCCGGCCTGGAGTTCCAGCTCGAACGCAACCCCTTGCCCCTTCTGCGCAGCCTGCCCGTCGAGGAGCTGGTCATCGAAAGCAGCAGCCATATTGAACACTTATTGAACTATCTCTACGCCGCCCCCTCTTCCCTCAAGACCTTGACCGTGCAGCGCAGCAGTACGCAGCAGGACCCGGGACTGTTACTCAGGGCAATCCTCATGAACCCGAATCTCGAAAACCTGACTTTTAGCAAAGTCTACCAATGGACAGAGAGAGCTCAGAACCCGATGACCGTAAAGTCATACGACTTCAGTCTCGGCGAACGATCCTGGCATGGCAAGGAAGCCCTCAGCAAACTCCGGTCCCAGCTCGGTAGAGGAGTCGCACCATGAACCGCCATCTCGCAGTCGACCATCCGGACTTTAAATACCAACCTTCGCCTAACCCCTACTCGCGCAAGATCGACGAGTGGTCCAAAGAGGGGCTGTGCTTTGGCGAAGGAGCCACAGAGCAGTTTGCAGGCCGCTGGCGCGAGCAGTTCCGCGACGGTGTGAGCGCCGATACGCGCCGAAAGCTGCATGTCGAAGTGGGTTGCAACGCGGGCCACGTGATCCTGGAATGGGCCGCGCAAAACCCGCAAAACGCCTACATCGGCGTGGACTGGAAACCCAAGGCCATTGGGCGCGCTGCTGAGAAGGCCAAAAAGCGAGGCCTCAAGAACGTGATTTTCTTAAGAGCCCAAGCAGCCCGCCTGCCCTATATCTTTGCAGCAGGCGAAGTCGACGAGATCGCGATTTTCTTTCCCGATCCCTGGCCTAAAAAAGCTCACTGGAAGCACCGTTGGGTAACGGCCGCCCGCCTTCAGTCGCTCAATCAAGTTCTGGGGCCCAAAGGCCAGCTTCACATCAAGACCGACCACCCGGAATATTTTGCCTGGATGCTCGACGCGCACCAGCAAACCCAGGCCCTTTGGAAAACGCTCCAGCTTTCGCATGACAAGCATGCGGGCCATCCCGATCCCCTGCTGCTTTCGATCCCTGAGGTCACACTCTTTGAGCGGCTTTTTATTCGAGACGGCCTCCCGATCCACGAGCTAAGATTGGAGAAGCCTCATGACGCTTCTCCTTCTGATCCTCGCTAAGAGCGCATCGATTTCCTGGGCGGCCTTTCCGCCTGCGACACTCTACTCCTCGCCTAAGGGAACGGTTGGCTGCTCTCAGATGACCGAGGATTTTTGCAAAGCCCTGTGGCTTCCCAAAAACTTAGGCAACATCGACCTTAAGGTAGGCGCCAAGCGCGAGCAGATCCGCGAAGGCAGGCTTCCTAACGAGTTTGGATTTTCGCTCTACAATTACCTTAAGGCGAGGTTGCTGGCTCGCTCCCGCCTACCCGAGGAGTTCCGCACGCGCTTAGAGGCTCGCGGTTTTTTTCCCAAGCTCCAGGCCGTCATGAACAAGAAACCCAATCGCAAGCTCTCGGTCAAAGAAAAGGAGCGCGAGCGCTACCTGGGCAAAGAAGTCGAGACCATCTGGGACAATTCGATCGACGAGGTCGTCTTCTCGAAGATGAACATCGAGAAGAAGGACTTCTTTCAGCTCACCAACGACAACATCCCCCACTCGCTGTGGCTCAAGTACAACGAGTTCAGGGATCGGCTCGAGGCTTCCATCGTCAAATCCATCTGGAGCGGAAACGAAGCTTGGCAGCACGCTGCAGAGGAGTTTCAGAGCATCCGCACGGCATTCATTGAGCTCATCGAGAGCCACACGGCTTTCTCAAGCGACATTAAAAAAGAATGGATCTCGCGGCTGAAGTCCGTCGAGCTTGTGATTCCAGGCTCCGATCCCCTGGTCTGGGACCTGATGGACAAGGGCTGCGCATCTACCACCGAGAACGCTTTCTATCTGCCCACGCACAACAAGATCACCATCTGCGGAGGCTACTTGGTCGGAGTAAACCTCATCCGCACCATCGCACACGAGCTCTCTCACGCTCTGGCGGTCAGGCGCACGATCTACCAGTACAAGGTAACCACTGAAGCCCACGCATTGGTCAGTGACCTGGTGGATCGCACCTGCAAACAGCAGCCTCTTTCGTGCGACGAATGGGGTTCGTGGAAAAAGAAATTCGAAAAAGCCTCCGACAAGCTCGAGACGGTTTCGATTCCCAATCAGGAGTTCCTAGCCTGCTTCCGTAAAAAAGAGCTCAAGGCCAAACGCCCCGAAAAGGAATTCCTCGAGTATGTTTCCAAGGAGCGCGTCTCAGACGTGCTGGAGTACTCCGCGCGCCGCAGCTGGTTTTTGCAGCTCACCAAGGACAAGGAAATCCTGCGAGACGGCACGGAGCACGCTAACCCTCGCTACTTAAACCCCTGCGGCTTTATGTGGAATATGCCTAAGTGGGAACGCCTCACCAACCCCTTTGCGGTGAGTTCGTTTTTCGTGAACGACTACCTTTGCCAAAAGAAATCCAATCCTGACGAGAAGCCCGAGGTGATCTTAGAGCGCGCCGTGGAGACGGCTAAGAACCTGAGCACTCCGTTGATGCAAAAAGAGCTTCTGGTTCCCGGAGTGTTCGCCTCGGACCGCGAGTTTGAGCGCCAGGGGTACTCTGAGGATGTCGAGGAGGACTTCGCGGACTATCTCAGCGGCGAAGTCGTGGCCAAGCTTCTAGAAAAGCTTCCTCAAGTTGAAGACCGCCGCTCGCTCGTGCTGGCTTCGATCGCGCATCTGTGCGACGAGCCTTCGATTGAGCGCCAGTATCCGGACGAGGCGGCCGTACAGAAGAAATACTATTTTGATCCGCATTCCGAAGGAGTGGAGCGCCGCCAACGGCTGCTCACCGCGCCGATTCGCGAAGCGCTTCAGTGCTCACGCGATTTCAAGCCTTCGATCAAGGAATGCGATTGGACGGGAAAGCCGCTGAAGCAGTGATCGGTTTGCAGCCAGACACAGAGGGCGGTTTGAGTCGGTCTCAGAAGCAGTCGGCACCAGTTTAAGGCCCGGAACAGTCCTCAGAAACTGACCGGGACTTCCAGCTGACTCAAACTGCAGGCATAAACTGAAACTGATTCTTATTCCGCGCGTGCCTTAATCTCAGTCCAGGTTCGATCCCAAAGCGCGACCTTATCACCCAGATCCTGCATCGCTTCGCACTTCTTGAGTTGCGCATCGGACGGAAAAATCGCGGGATCCTTTTGCAAGGCCGGCGGCAGCAAAGAGATGGCTGAGCGGTTGGCAGGCGAGACAAACACCGTCTGCGTCGTGATCACGGTGTTCTGCGCATCGAGCAAGAAATCCACGAAAGCATGGGCTTCAACTACGTGCTCTCCGCCCTTGGGGATTACCCAGCTGTCGATCCACAGCGTGCAACCCTCTTCAGGAATAATGTACTCGATCTGCGCTCCGGCTTTGCGAGCCTGCAACGAGTCGCTCACGTAGGCGTGGGCAACGGCCGTCTCACCGTGAGACAGAGGCACAGTAGGCTCCGAGGTAAACGCTTTGACGTCCTTGCGGTACTTGAGCAAAAGCAGCTTGGCCTTCTCGAGCTCCTCGGGCTTGACCGTGTTGAGGCTATAGCCAGAGGCTTTCAGGGCTGCCCCTAAGGTCTCGCGCGCATCATCCAAAAGAGTGAACTTTCCGGCGAGCTGGGCGTTTCCGAACAGATCTTTCCAGCCCTTGAGCTTGCCTTTGTAAAGCGCACGGTTGATCGCGATTCCTGTGGTGCCCCAATCGTAGGGAACCGAATATTTATTGGTCGGATCAAAAGGACGCTTCATGAGCTTGGGATCAAGCTCCTTGAGATGCGTGAACTTGGAGTGATCGAGCTCCTGCAAAAGCCCCAGCTTAGACATCGCCAACACCATGTAATCGGATGGAACGGCTAAGTCGTATCCCGACGCGCCGGCTTGGAGTTTAGCGAGCAGCTCTTCGTTGGAACTGTAGTTGGAGATCTGAACGCGAATTCCTGTCTTTTGCTCAAAGCGCTGAACGACCTCGGGCGAAACGTAGTTGGACCAGGTGGCGACGTTCACTACTTTTGAGGAGGATGACTTTCCGGTGCAAGAACAGGCCAGGAACGCGGCTGTCAGCGCCGCGAGAAAGTTGTGCATGAACACGCCTTAACGCGAACTCGTCTGAAGCGCAATCATCGATTGCCCCAATTGCACTCGCCAGGAGTGGAGGTCCATTCGATTTCGAATGAAGTTCCGTTGAAGCTCAAAACTTTTCCGCGGTTGCAGGTGTTAGGCTCGAACTTGGATTCGCTATGAAGCACGGAAAGTGCGTCACTGAGGATCTGTGCCCGCTCCAAGCATTCGTAATCGAAATTACATTCGAGATAGGGGATAGGATTCTCCGCATACCCCATGGACTTTCCTCCGCCCTCACGAACCGAGATGCGAATCACGCCGTCGGTTTTTCCGATCACATGCCGCATCCACTCGGCTGCCGAAGTCGAATCCCGCACCTCTTGAGTGCGATCGGGACGAATCAAATTGGCCGCTTCTCGCGTGAGTTCCTCCGCGTCGGTGAGTCGATTGTGTAGGATCGTCGTAGCAGGCCTAATCGTATTGACCGTGGGGCCGATGTAAATCCCTTGAAACGCCAGAGGATCAAAAATTCCCAACCGCCTCATGATCGAGTAAACGTCGGTGAGCTCCCTCTGACAGAGTGAGGCGTCCAGCTGAGGCGGCGCGCAATGGGGCGTCGTAGAACTGAGCCAATCGCCAAACCAATCCCTCTCGTCCTCAATCTTCTTATCCCAGTCCTTGGTTCGCTCCCTGAGCCACTCCAAGTCCGCATCAAGGATCAAGCCCGTCGAGCGTGCCCCCCAAATGAGTGAGACCTTTGGCCCTCGAAGCGCCTTGCCTGCAAACCGACTGGATTGAAGCAAAAGCGCGCCTCTCATCTGGGTCTTGAAGCTCGCGCACTCCGCTTGGGATCGCGCACACGCCTCCTTGGCCTCAATGATCGACGCGATTTTTTCTTCCATGGAGAGTCGCAAGAACTCATACGCTGCGCTCCAAGCGTCCAGAGCTTCTTGGGTATTCAATCGACACGGCATTTCCACACTGATACCCGAGCGCCCATCTAGCGGAAAAAAAACGCGGGCGGTTCGTAAGTATCTGAACTCCTCGGAGCACACGAACCTCAGCGAATTCACGCGCTGCTTTCGAAGCGTCACGAGTACGTCAGCCAGGAGGGTCTTTTCGATCTTCTTAACCGCGTCGAGGTCATAACTTCCATTGCCGTCAAAACAGATGGAGAAGTCGCGCCCTGGCCATCGCCTCGGGCTGTCGCAATCCGAGTACACCTGGCCTTCGCCGCGCCAGGCGACGAAAGTGTGCAAAGAGTCAGCAGCGAAAGAGCTGGCTAAGAAGAAGAGGAGTCCCCACATGAAGGGACAGGGCTACCTGATGGATTAGAAAGAAACAAGGCCCGGTCCGACCTGCTTCTGCATGAGATTGAGGTCGTAGTTGCCTGCGCGAGTAGCGGTTGCTTCGCTCGTACCCGGAATGGATGAAGTTCCAAAGGGGTAGGCGCTCGGTGCAGGCGGATACTGCGTGCCCACTACAATGGCGCCGTTATCGTTGTTGGTGTTCACATCAAAATGAAAAGGCATGCCGACTGAGGCGCGTGCCCTGAGGCAAGGACGCCCCACGCCCGAGTTGCAAGTCGCGGTGCTCATCGAATTTCCGCCCTGGCCGGCGGCGTAAAAGGGAGCATGCGCTTGCGTATCAGGGCCCGCATTGGACGTGCTCCTAAAGATGCGGCCGTTAAATTGGCGCACACCGCAGGAAGCGGTCAGTACGGTCATGAGAAGTGAAAAGGGCACAATCCCTAAGCGCATAAAAGTCCTCTAGAAGGCTTTTCGGAAAAGCCTCGATTACTTCCAGTATAAATCCCTTTTAATATAGAAGAGTTAAGAGGGTGTTTAAAAATTATATAATAAAATCAAATACTTAAGACCGCTTAAATCCAATTGCCATACTAATTAAGTCAAGATAAGGAAACACTCTCTGGGAAGGACACTTTTCGTGAGAAACGCCGCTCCGATCTCCCTATTTATCCTACTGGCAGGCAGCCTCTCTCAGGCAGCCCAGCCCGAGTGCCTCGTGCTCACCTCGACTCACACAGGAATCACGCCGTCGGCTTACTTCGAAAACGCCAAGACTGCGCCAAGCGCGCAAACCGCTGCACTGCCACGCTTTGTGCTGACAATCGGAATCCCAGGCGGAGGAAAATCCTCCTGGACCAAAGAAGCCCAAAAAAGAGGCTGGCTCGTCGTAAGCCCTGACGATATCCGCACCGAAATCCTCACGGACATGCGCGAAAAACAAAAAAACGTCACACTCAAATCCGGCGAACAAGAACTTGCCGATCCGGAGAACCCGAACCACTACTTCAACGCCCCCAGCATCCGCACCGAAGCTTACGATCTTGCCAGAAAGCGCATCGAAACGGGCTTGAGCGAAGGTCGAAGCATCGTGTGGGACACGATGAATATCGATCCCAAGCGCATCCCCTTCATCCACAGTGCTAGAGAAAAAGGCTACTTCGTCGAATCCCTGGTCTTCGAGTCAGTGGATCCTAGCGTCAACTCAGAGAACGTCAGACTCCGAGCGGCTCGCGGTGGCCTAGATCTGGTTCTTCCCGGAACCCCTCATGCAGACGAAAAACGCCTGGAGATTCTAAGCAACCTCCACAGCCTGGCGCTCGTGTTTTTACCTAAACCTGAGAGTGCAAATCCCTCATATCTCAAGAACGCTGGCCCTCTTCCTCCACAAGCCAACCCGGAATTTTTTCCCCGAGGTGCAAGGGCCAAGGACCAGGAAGATTACCTCGGAAAACTCCCGAAAGAACAAGTGGAGCCCATGCGCGAGCTCATCAAGCATGACGTGTTCAATCGAGTGGAAGTCGTGCCAGTGAAGAACTTCGGGAAACTGCCCTAACTGCACAAAACCCTACAGCGCTCTAAACGCAATGAACGCTTTCTTGCCTGGCTCTACCGCCACTGTCTTAGTCGGGAGCACGACCCCATTGTCGAGCTTCAACGAAACATTGTGCGTGCCAGGCTCTACTACCACGCGTGCCACCTGCAGGTCGCGCGGAAGCAAGCTCCAGGACCGCAGATCCGCCTGATCCGCGATGAGCAAAGCTAGGTTCGCAACTGCGCCCAGCAGGCGGCTGTTGGTCGCATGTGCGACCCCCTCGCCCACGAGACGCTTGGCCACGCGGCCTGCGATTTTCTTGGCGACAATGCCTGCGTATTTCTCTTCTAAGTTGGCGATGGCCACTTTCTCGATGTCATCGAGCACGAAAGTCGCGCCCCGCTCCGCACCCTCGATCTGAACGGAGGCTGCGACCACTGGATTTTGGCGTGGCACGAACACGGGGATCTCGTGAAACAGCGAGTGAGAGTGCTTGAGCGGACCACGCCCGTTCTCAAACAAGATAACCAGCTCCGCCTTGCCCGCTTTGGGTGCAAGGGACTTGGCTCTCGCGATGTCGTCAGCGCTTAAGGAGAACTCCTCCTTCCACCGATCCATCTCGTCTCCCATATGAGCAAGCCAGGAGGCTCGCCAGAGATCGACGCCGACTTCCTTTAGATCGGGCAAAAGCTCATGCGTCTTTTTGTACGAAACCAGCGCGTTGTCGTATTCGCCCTGAGCTTCGTAAAGGACTCCCGTGAGGTACATGGCAAAAGCGCTTTGCTTGTAAGGGCGCTTTCCCTCGGTCGTCATCATATAGATCTTGCGATTCACGCGCCTGGCCTCGACGAGCGCGCCTTCCCAATCGCCAAGCGAAGCGTAGTTGATCGCCAAAAAAGTGCTGATCAGGACGTTCTCGAAATCCTCAGCCTTGTAGTCCTTGGTGTTGTCGCTCACGAGGATGGTAGCAGCCTCGGCCGCGATGCTCGTGTAGTCCTTGATCTCAGCGAGCTTGTCGGCTTCGGCTAGCGCTTTGGTGCTATCGGCGTAGCGGCCGGCGGTGTGCAAAGCCAGGCCGTAGTCTAGGACGTAAAGCAGGCGATCGATACCGTTTTCGCCCTGTTTTTCGATCCCTTGACGAAGACGGTCAGCGGCCCCGTCATAGTTGCCTGCGTAAAAAGCGTAATCCACCTCGCGGTCGCTCATTCGAGCCGAAACGCACGAGCTGGATGCGACGGCCAGGGCTAAGAGCGCGACAACTCCCCGGCGATTCACTCAATCAGAGTCCTACGCTGCGGCGGCGGTACTTCTTGCGAAGTTCCTTTTCTTCGACGCAGTCATCCGTCGAAGTTTCCATGTTCGTGAGGTTCATGGTGAGCTTGTAATAAATGAACTTGTCGTCGCCCACTTGCTGGATGTTGGTGGCGATCGCGCCGCTCAAAATATAATCAGCGCCGATTTGGCTTCCGCGCTTCTTTTGAGTAGGGCCTGAGACGTTGCCACCGGCATTGTATTCATACTCTTCGTCTAAGGTTCCACGAGCCTGCTTGTTGACGAAGCGAACCTTGCCCGTCTTGATCAGTGCCGTCTTGATCTTGTCTGTCATCGAAACCGTGTCGATATGCTCTTCCGTACGATTTTGGACTTTCTCCACGATCACCACAGGCTGCTTGGGAGCATTGGCCACGTAGTTGCAAGCCACCATCGCTTTGATCACCGTATCGGCCATCTGCTGCATGTCAGCTTCATTGAACTTGTCATCCAAGAGCTCAACGCGAGTCGGATCATCGTACTCGCCTTTGGTGAACGCCTTGGGCCCGCATGAGCCAAACGCTAGCACCAACAAGACCATACCCACCCGATTGAGCTGCTTTGCAGCAAACGCTGTTTTGATCATTCTTACGGCTCTCCTGTGACTCCCCCCCAGCATAGGACGGTTGGCAGAAAATGCAAGGGTTGCGACCTCGCACCCTCTATGGTTTCCTGCGGGTACCATGCAAATTCGACCGATTTTGATGCCCATTGTTTTGCTGTTCACGCAGTCGCTGGCCCATGCCGTGGACGAGCAACCCAGGGATTTCAGGAGATCCTTCCTACCCACTTCCATCAGCTACTGGGCAAGCACGTTGCAAAAGGGCGAGCCGGTGCGCGAGCGTTGGATCGTCAAGGATCTGCCGACTGAGAGTGAGGCCAAAGCTTGGGCAGATCTCCCTTCGGATCGGCATGAGTTTTTGTTCATGTGGCCCAATCCCTACGGCGCAAGTCTCAAGCGCGCTCTGGAGATTGCAAGGAGTCATCCCACGCAGATCTTAGTGGAGCAGTACCCTGCTCCTGCGACGGCCCCTGATTGGAGAGCACTCGCTGCTACCGGCGCGACGCTCGTGTTTTGGGACCTCAGATTTCCGACGGCCCGCGAACGCGATCTTGTAGATAGCCTGGGCTTCAAGCAGATCATCTTTGCTCGCAAGAGCTATCCCGAAGCCAAGGAGTCCGTGCTGCTCGAAGGGATGAAAACGCCGTTCAGCATCACCTTCACCGCAGGTAAGCTGCCGCGGGATATGAACGTCGAGGGCCTACAAGCCCTTCCAGGCGACTCGCCTCTGCTTTTCGTATCGCGCGAGTGGCCGCTGCTGGATCATTGGAAATCCCTACAAAGCATCCAGCGCGCCAAGCGCCTGCGAGTGCTGGACTACTACCCTTCTGAAGATCACTGGCTCTACCTCGAAAAAATCACCCAGGTGCTTGAGATCCAAGTAGCGGCGCCCCCTCCCGTAGGCGGTAAAGCGATGTGGGATCGCTTGGGGCGATGGCCACTGGCGTGGACCATCGACTGGGTGCACGAGACTGCACAGCTCGAAGCTTACGCAAAAGACGCTAACAGCCGTCGCGTTATGGTGCTCGATCAAGATCATCCTCTACGCGAAGAAGATCGGGCGCGGCTTCAGAAGCTCGGCATTCCCGTGCTCTGGATTCACGCGGCAAACTAGATGGCTTTGAGGGAGGCGCTTCAAAAGAAGCTCATCTTCGTTTCGGGCAAAGGCGGAGTCGGAAAAACCTCCGTTTCCCAAGCCTCTGCATTAGCGCTGTCCTCCAAAGGACTCAAAACGCTCTGGGTTACCTTCGAAGACCCGACTCTGCCCGCGGGCGACACACAGGAATTGAGCAGCACCCTCCACCATCTCAACTGCGACGCGAACCGGGCGTTTGAAGAATACGCCACGATGAAGATCGGCGTAGCAGGACTGGCCAAGCTGTTCGTCCAAAACAAGCTCATGCGCTACCTCTCGCAGGCAGCTCCTGGGATGCATGACCTAGTGCTGCTAGGCAAAGTCTGGCATGAGGCCAACTCCTACGACCGCGTCGTCGTGGACATGCCCTCAACGGGTTATGGGCTTACGATGTTTCAGGCCACCCGCAATTTCGCGCGCCTGTTCAAGGGCGGGCCGATTCATCGCGATGCCGACGCGATGCTCGAGACGTTTGGCGATTCCGCGCGAACCGCTCACATCGTGTTGGCGCTTCCTGAGGAGATGCCTCTTCAAGAGGGTGTGGAGCTCATGGGGTTTTTGAGAGATCTCTTTCCGGCCAATGCAGCTCACGCCGTGTGCAATCGCCTCTGGCCGGCCCCCGCGGGAACTCTGGTCGAGAGCCCTCAGGCAAACACGCTTCTGGTTACCAATCCCTCCGAATACGTGCGGGGGCGCCTGGAGCTTGAGCGCAGCAACCTGGCTCTTTGGAAAGATCTTGCCTTTGATCGCATCGATTACCTCTCGCCCAATGCGCCTCTCGTCGAGCAGTTGAGCCAAAAGCTAGGAGCGTTCCTGTGAAGGCCCGCAAGATCTGGATTACTTGCGGTACAGGAGGAGTCGGCAAAACGACCACCTCCGCAGCCCTAGGAATTCATCTTGCTCTCCAGGGTAAACGCACTCTTGTCGTCACGATGGATCCTGCCAAGCGCCTGGCTACTTCGCTTGGCATCGCGGGCATCGGCAACGAACCTAAAGACCTCACTAATGACCTCGGAAACGCGCTGGGAACCAAACCCACGGGCGAGTTTTGGGCCCTCATGCCCGACACGCGTCGCACGATGGAGGAATTCGTCCGCGAGCTAGCGCCCGACGAGCGCATCGCCCAACGCGTGCTCGGAAATCCGATCTTCCAGATCTTCGCTCGCGAGTTTTCAGGAACCAACGAGTACATGGCTCTGGAGCGCTTGTACGTCCTGAACAAAGACCCGCGCTTTGATTGCATCGTCTTGGATACTCCGCCGAGCCGAAACACAGTTCACTTTTTAGAAGCGCCCAAGCTGCTCGCGCGCTTTTTCGAAGAGAAACTCATCCGCTGGCTCGTCATGCCCGCCAATCGCTTTTTCGGCGCAGGGATGAAAAAAGCTCTGGGCATTTTAGAGCGCCTCACGGGCGCTGGCTTCATGACGGCGCTCGTGGAGTTCGCAGCCGACCTTTTTCAAGTGCAAGCTCGCTTCGTGGCCAACCTCGGTCGCATCTCGGCCCTGCTCGAGTCCGAAGACGTGGGCTTTTTGGTCGTTTCTTCGCCACAGCCCCAAAACATTTCGGAGCTCGCTCATTTCACACACACTCTCAAAGACCGACGGCTTCACGCCGATGGGTTGATCCTCAATCGCGCCTTAGGCCAGTTAGGCCCAGCAAAACCCGAGTCCTCCCCCGCTGAGCTCAAACCTGCGCTTGAGATCTTAAAGGCCCTGCAAGAGCAGGAGAGACGAGCGACAGGCGAGCTTTCGCGCCTGGGAATTCCGCTTTTGGCTCAGGTCCCCGAGCTTGCGCGCGACGTGCATTCGCTCTCGGATTTAGGGCAAATCGCGCGTATCCTAGGACAAGGGATGAAAACGCCATGAACCTCCTCATCGCGAGCCTTTTGATTCTCTCCTCGCACGCTGCGCCACCCGTAGGCCCGGTGTCGGAGTCCGAAGAAACGGTGCTTTGGGAGGACAGCGTCACTCGCTTTCAAGAAGGGCGCTTCAAGGAGGCCTCCTTGTCGCTCTCCCGATTGTGGGATCGCTATCCCGCCTCACAGCACCGCCTCGAAGCGGGGTTGATGCTGGCGCAATCTTGGATCGAAGTGGGCGACTGCGAACACGCGACTCCCGTGCTGCGAGCTTTGGTAAGCGCCAAGAGCAGCACCGAAACAGGCTTTACGGCACGCGTTTGGCTGGGCCAATGCCAGATTCTGCAAAAACAATTTCACCGGGCGCTTCTAACCGCCGTGGAAACCGAAACCCGAAGGCCCGCTCCTCCCGCTGAGATTCGCGCGCGCCTGCTTGTCGTCAAAGCACGAGCCCTTCTGGGGCTCAACGAAAGCCTCAGAGCCGAAAAGGCTCTGGACTCAGCCAAAGAGCTGCCCCCGGCTACAAACTCCGCCGCCGCCGAACGCATTCGAATCGAAGCGCTTCAAGGTCGCCTGGAGTGGAAGACAGCCATCTGCCGCTCGGAGGCCAAAAATCCCAAGCCAGCCAAAGACGAACTTGAGCTCAAAAGCCGCCTGGCTCAGCGTGGGCTCTGCCTCCAAGAGACTGCTTTGCTCTACAAACCCCTTTTAGAGCCTTCACCAGTCACCGGCGAAGGAGACAAGATCTCGCTCTCGCGCGTCGTAGGCGAAGCGCGCACGACGCTCTCCTTAAGCTTCCGCGAATACGCAGACGCTTGCCGAACACCCTATATCCGCCAACTCAAGTCCTCCGCTGAGGCCCGAAAGAAATACCTCGCCGAGCTCAAAGACTTTGTTTCGACCGAATGCCGCACTCACTTTCAAGCGCTCTCCGATATGGTAGGGTCCTGGAAACAACCCGTTCTCAAGCAAGCTTTGGATCGGGAACTTGAGTCGTTTGGCGGCTCAAAAACTTAAGAGCCTGCTCTGAATCGAAATCTATGCTGCAAGCACCCTTTCTAAAACGCCTCGTCGCGGACCGTATCCGGGATAAACGCCCCCAGCTCAGAGAATGGTATCTCGATCACGCCAAACGCACGCCGCCGCCGTTTTACTGCTCTATCGATATCCGTGACTCTGGCTTCAAGATCGTGCCTGTGGATAGCAACCTGTACCCAGCAGGATTCAACAACGTCTGCCCTGAGGATCGGCGCACAGCCCCCCAGATCTTGAAGCAACAGATCGATCGCGAGCTGGATCGCATCTGCCGTCGCGAGTGCGTCGTGGAGCGCGTGCTGATCCTTCCGGAGAGCCACACGCAAAACACCTTTTACTTGGAGAACCTCTACTACCTGAGGGAGATCGTCGCGGACGCGGGGTTTAAAGTCGAGATCGGCTGGTATCCGACGCTCGAAACCCCAGGCTCCGAGGCTCCCGCTGAGCTGAAGACCGCCCAAGGCAAGAGCGTTCATCCTAAAGCATTAACGATCCAAGACGGAGTTCTGCGAGCAGGCGATTTTCGCCCTGACCTGATTTTGCTCAATAACGATTTTTCTGCGGGCTATCCCGTGCCCCTGGACTCGGTCAAGCAGCCCATCGTGCCGAGCCATCGCCTGGGTTGGCACACGCGCAAAAAAACGGAGCACTTCAAGCGCTACAACACGCTGGCGGGCGAATTCGCAGCCATGATCGAGATCGACCCTTGGTTCTTGCAGGTCGACACCGAAGAAGTCAGCCCCGTGAATTTCAATGAGGAGATCGGCATCGAGCCTGCGGCGCAAGCTGTGGATCGCATGCTCGAGCGTCTGCGCGCCCAGTACAAAGCTCACAAGGTGGAACGCACCCCATTTGTCTACGCTAAGGCCAATTCGGGCACCTACGGGATGGGCATCCAAGTCGTGCACTCGGGCGACGAGCTCAGACAGATGAATCGCCGCACCAAAAATAAGATGAGCGTGGGCAAAGGCCGAATCGCCATCCAAAGCTTAGCGATACAGGAAGGCGTTCCGACGGCCACGCTCGTAGACCGTCTGACGGCCGAGCCCGTGATCTATCTCTTTGGACACGAACTGATTGGCGGATTTCTGCGCACGAACTCCGAGCGCTCGGACGAGGAAAACTTAAACTCTCAAGGCATGGTGTTTAGAAAGCTGTGCATGTCGGATCTGAGGCAGGAAGAAGACGGCGACGAAGTCGACGGAGAGACGATCTTAGAATTAGTCTACGGCGCGGTGGCCAGGATTTCGGCCCTGGCCACCGGCCAAGAATTGCAATCGCTTACTTAAGGGTCTTCTGACCGGGCTTCCAGTCAGCAGGGCAGAGGCTGCCCGTTTGAAGCGCCGCGAGCGTGCGAACGACTTCCTCAATGGAGCGGCCCGTGTCGAGGTTGTTCACCGAAGCCCATTGCAGAATGCCTTTTGGGTCGATGAGAAACGTGCCGCGAAGCGAAGCGCCTGATTCTTCAACCAGAACGTCGTAATCGCGAGCGATCTTTTGGTTGGTGTCGGCCAAGATCGGGAATTTTACTTCCTTCAGATCGCGCTCGTACCAAGCCTTGTGCGAATATTCGCTGTCGGTGCTGGAGCTGACGACTTCGCAGTTCAATTCCTTGAATTGCTTTTCGTGCTCAGCGAAGGAGCGGATTTCGGTTGGGCAAACGAATGTGAAATCGCGCGGATAGAAAAACAGGCAAACCCATTTTCCTTGAAAGTCTTTGAGGCCCACTTGCTTGAAGTCGCCGGCTTGATACGCCTTGGCGCGGAAGTCAGGGGCAGGTTTTCCTACTCGGATACGGTGTGTTTCGGACATCGATGATCTCCTTGGTTTGCTGTCGGAATACCCTCTCGGCGTGGTAGTGTAAAGGAATGAAAGGCCTTTTTGCCCGCCTGTCGGCAACGCCTCGACTGTCGGTGAACCGCGAAATCGCTTTAAGCGCGCTACCCGCTGCGCTTTGGACCGTGGGCATTTGGCTCAGGCCGTGGCTCATCGTCACCCGATGCGTAACGCCCAATACTTGTACGCCCGAGTCAGTAAATCGCGTGGATCGCATGGCTATGACCCTGCAGTGGGGTCTTGCCGACGGCCTCTCTTTTGACCTTCAAAACATCAGCATCTTTTGCGGGATGCTCCTTCCCTTTGTCTATCAAGGCCTGAGCGCCCGAAAATGGAAGTTAGCCTGGGAAGACACCATCCTTTGGGCGCAGATCGCCCTTTGGAACGGCCTGTTCATGGAAGTGACTCGCCTGCTTGTTCAAAGGCCTAGGCCTTTTGTGTACGCCAATCCCTTGGTGCTAGGCACCGAGGCGGCTCATTATGTTTCGTTTTACTCAGGGCACACGAGCTTTGTCGCAGCCACGTGGACAGGACTCGTCATCACAGCTTGGTCGCGCAAGGCTTCGAGCGCATGGCTTTTTGGCGCCTTGGGAGCGTGGCAGCTCATGCCGTTTCTGACGGGCTACTTTCGTGTTTTGGCCGGAAGGCATTTTCTAAGCGATGTCGTGGTGGGAATGATCGCAGGCACTTGCGTGGCCATCGGCGTACACGCTGCGCATCGAAAGAACTAGCCCTTCTTTTTTCGACGCTTCCACAACCTGTGCAGAGGCGGCAGGAACCAAACCCCAGCCATCACACCGCGCGTGGTGCAGCCGTGACGGACGTCATTCATGTTGTAGTAACCATCGATGGGGCCTGAGTACCGAAGGCAATTCGGAGTCACCGGAGGATCGAGGTAAACCGTGTTCCACCGGCCTTTTTCGACACGAGCGCGAACGAGCCACTGCCCCCCCATAACTCCAGCTGCGTAGACCGCGCCCGAAGCGCTCGAAGCCAGTGCATTCACGCTTGCTGGACGCCGGGATCCACACACATCGATGTCATTCGGAAAGGCGTCATCGCTCTCCCAAGCTCCATTGCCGTCTGAGGAGCTCAGGATGCTCCAGCGGTACTCACGATTTTCCCAATCCGGACCCTCAACGTACAACTGGCCGCCTACGAACACTCGGCCAGAAGCCTCCACCGCTGAGCTTAAGTAGCCCCTTTGATCAGGCGACTCATTGCCATCGCTCCAGGTCTTTGGCGTCGGATTAAAATGACGAAGGGCTGCGTTGTAATCGCTTGCACCGGAAGCCCAGCTCTTCTTTGCGCGTTCACCCACCGCAAGGAGCTGAGCGCTCGAGAGCACGACCAATCCTTGATGGTGTGCAAAAACTTTTTCTGCCGATGATTCAGAGGCGCTGACTTCTTCCCAGTTCGCCCCCTGATCCAGGCTTCTAAACACGCGAACCTGGGTATGGGATTGCTCATCTCGAGAACTGCCGGAGGCATAGACAGCTCCTGCTCCCGCCGCCATCGCTGAAAACTCATAGCCCTCGGGAGTTCTCAGCACCGTTTGCCAGCTTTGGCCTTGATCCGAGCTTCTTCGGATGATCCCAAAACCAGAGCAGCCATTGCTACCGGTACCGGCAACAAAGAGATTACCTTGCGCATCGCTGGTGACCGCCCTGGCATAGGAACTAAAGTAGGACTCCCCGAGTCGTGCCACTTCAGAAAAAACGTATTCATCTACCACCGACCAACTCAGTCCCTGGTCAGAGCTCTTACGAACGATCCAATGCGTACCGTCGCGATTTGATATCTCGCCTATGACAAATACGTCGCCCCACGGACTTACATTCACCCCATGGGAAACGGCGTATCCCCCGACTGCGGAGGCAAAGGAGTCGACGTCTTTCCAAGTCGGGCTAACGTTGCCCCCGAGGCCTTGGCTCTTTTTGACGAGCCATCGATTTTGCGATGCACCTACAACGTAAGCTTCACCTTGTGAGTCGATTGCCAACCCACTCACTCCGCTCGATGAGAGGTAGTAGCCCGAGTAGAGACACCCCTTTTCGGGTGGAAACGGCGGATCTCCGATGCACCCCGAAGCTGCCAAAAAGGCGCCTATATCGGCGCCTATATAAAGGAGGAGGAAGGTTTTCCTCATCTCACTAGTTTCGCATGGAAAAACATACTATTTTAGTATGATTTACTGCTCGCGTAAATCCTCGATATTCCAAGCAATTAAGATGGTTGCGGGACTTTGCAGGTGACTAAGACCTGGGCGATCTAAGCCCGCCAGGACCTCTAAAATCCACCCTAGGCAGGCACATCCCCTGCAATAAGAGGCCAGGAGAGGCCGCCCTAATATGTCGTTCGTATTGAAGACTCTGTTCGTGCTCGCACTGGTCACCGCCCTAGGCGCAACCACGGGGCTTGCTGGATTGTTCTAGTACACTCTACGTGAATTTGACGCAGTGTGTTAATATCTCTCCCGCATGCCAGGCAAAGTAACAAGCACATCTACGCTTTTAGCGATTCTCTCAGCGGGAGCTTTGTTCACCCTACCCGTCTTCGGCGGGGGACTTCCACCTGAGCTACCCAAGTACGGAACGATCAAGGATTTCAACCCCGCGGCATACACAACCTGCTTCAATGGCCTGTCGGATACACCTCAGGTGTCGTCCCATTCGTGGGCTTCGGAGTCTCATCCGCTGATTTTTTTTCAGGTAAAGAATTATCCTAACGAAAAATTTCTCATTGTTGATGATAGAGGAATCTATCTTTTTGTAGCACCGCCCTCGCTCCTTAGAGATTCAGGCTTCCAATTCGCCATAACTCTTCCTAAGCGTCACAGCTGGAGAGTGGCTGAATTGTTTCTTCAGGGGGAGCCCGACGGTCCTCCGGGGTACCGGCAGCACATTCTCTATGAATTGCACAAAGCGGATCCTGACTATCATTACGACTCAGATTTAACTCTGAACGAGGCGGCAACGACGACAAGCCGATTGCGCTATCGCCAAGCTCTTGATCACCTGACAAGTCGCGTGGGCAAGAAAGCCTATGACATTCGTTTAGATCTCAACAAATACTCCGGACTCATTGAAGGTCCGTGTATGGCAGTTTCTGAAGCCCCAGAATACCAACACTATCTCATCCATCTGCTGAACTGGGCACGCGCTTGGTGGGCGCAGTAATCGCCCTCTACGAAGCCACCTAAAAATTCGGATCCTGCTGGTATCGCTCTAGCACTTCGGGCTTAGGCTCTTCTTTAAACAGTGCTCCGATGAGCGCGACAGGATTCACTTCCGCCACGCCTCCTGAGGTGCTTGGCACTTGATGCGGGCTCAGTCGAATGATCCCCTGTCCGCGAATCGCCACCGTCCTGAAGTTGAGCGTATTCTTTGCGATCGCCATCTCGCGGGGCCCCAAGGTGTCCTCGTTAATCGTGATGGCGTACTGAACGATCAAGGCGATGCGCAGCCGATCTTTGTGCGAAAAAAGAGTCGGCGCAAGCGGTTCATCCAATGCACGCCGTACTGCCCGCATCGCTGCGACTTTGAGATAGCGGTCGTCGGCAACGACACCCGAAAATCCGCCCGAGATCAGCCCCGTGCGGTCGACTTCAAACTGAAACGCTACCCGTCCCGTACGACCCATTTGAATGAGTTCTTCGGGATACCCCAGGCGCTGAGCAATACGCTCATAGATCGCCCGTAAAAAAGGAGTCAGCTGCGAAGCACTCTGGATACCCATGCGACGCGCGACTTCGTAAGCATCCACTCCCGCAAACACTTCAGGCTCCGCTCCACGCACAGGCTCTTGACCCGAAGAGGTTTCCCCTCCCGCCTCGCCCTGAGGCGCTGGAACACCAGAGGCGAAATCAAAACGCCGCGTCTTCTTCACCCGCGCGCGTGGGGGCAAGGACGTCGGCTCGTCGCTGAGATCAAGAACCACTTCCCCAAAATCAGGGACCAGATTCTGCAAAGACGCCTTTCGAAGAGAAAACCAAAGAACAAACGCAACCAGCAGCGCATGAAGCGCGACCGATACGCCTAACTCAGGGGAGAGGTAAAAACGCCGAATTGAACTACTCCGTGGCTACACGATCGATAGCAAACTCAATCGGCAGCGTAGGCTTAGGCCCGCCCCCACCCATATGATCCTTGGAGGGATCGACACCGATTTTGGCAAAGTCTCCCGCCGAATCCGACTCAGGCGCAGACCCAGCAAGCGAGAGCACATAGTGCGTAAGCGCCCAGCGGTCATCCATCGGCAAAGATTCAAATGAGCTCATGGCAGATCCGGCTAGACCTTCTTTCAAAGTCTTGAAAACGCCCGAGATTTTTCGGCCGTTCTTCCAGCCCTCAACCGCATGAAAGTTACGAGGCTTGGGGTTCAATGCTGCTGCGGCAGGACCGTCGCCCATGCCTGCTGGGCCGTGGCAAGCCACGCATTGCGCGGCAAACAGACCCTTGCCCTTCTCGACCAGCTCAGGAGTAGCTACCCAAGGCTTGGTGAGCTTGGATCCGCCCCCACCGCCGCCTTGAACAAACCCTTCGGGGATGGTCGATCCCTTGACGTACACATCGCCGCGGAAAAAGATGTCCGTTGCAGTAAAGCCGATGAAGATCGCCAAAAACAGGAACGACGTGGCGAAGATCGCAGCGTTTTCTTTGTGGTCGTACTTCAGGCCCATGAAGAACATCGCTACGAGCGTGCCCTTGATCGTGGCCACTAAGATGGCCACCAAGAAGTTAAGCGCCCCCAGATCCACGCGCGAAACCGCGACCGTGATGACCGTCAGAACGGCCAAGCAAGCGCCGATCTTAAAGATCATCGAATCCGGAACGATATGATGCTCGTGATGTCCGTGCCCGTTTGATTTGTTTTTTTCAGATGCCATGATCGCTCTCTCTCGTCAGCCCACTAGGTAAAGCAGCGGGAAAAGGTAGATCCACACCAAGTCCACAAAGTGCCAGTAAAAGCCAACCAACTCCACAGGCGTGTAGTAGCCCGTTTGAAACTCGCCGCGCGCCGTGCGGCGCATCAGCCAGGCGATGAGACCCATGCCGATCAGAACGTGCACGCCGTGCAATCCCGTCATTACGAAGTAGATCGAAAAGAACAACGGAGTCTTTGGATTCTTCAACTCTTCGTTGTGGAAAAAGCCGCCCGGCAGCAGCCCATCGTGGAACTTGTGCGTGTACTCGAAGTACTTCCGACCAAAAAGCAACAGGCCAAAGGAAGGTCAGGCCCAGGGTCGTAAAAGCTTTCTTTTTCTCTCCGCGCGCTGCAGCTCCGACAGCCATCGCCATGGTCAGCGAGGAAGTGATGAGCACGACCGTATTGAGGCCGCCCATCTTCCAGTCCAGCATGTGGTGAGCTTCGCGGAACATCTCGGGGTACATGCCCCGAAAGATGCCGTAAGCCACGAACAAGCCACCGAACATTAAGACTTCGGTAACGAGAAATACCCACATCCCTTGCTTAGACGCTTCGAACTCCTCGTTGGCGTCGGCGAAGTGATGCGCGTGATGATGTTCGATCGCGCCCTTAGTATTTGCTGAAGACATAGTCGCTCCTTAGGTCGTCCGGTACTCGTAAGGCCAGCTCTTTACTACTGGGGTGGTCTTGAAATTCTCATGTGGCGGAGGCGAAGGCGTCTGCCACTCGAGCGTCAGTCCTTCCCACGGATTAGCCGAAGCTTTGACCCCGCGAAGCATTCCCGAGATCAGGTAAAACGCGACCCACAAAAAGCCCGCGCCGATGAGCCAGGAGCCCACAGTCGAGATTCGATTGAGCAGCGTAAACTCAGGCAAGTAATCCCAGTAACGCCTTGGCATTCCCTGCGAGCCCAAGATGAACTGAGGGAAGAACGTAACGTTAAAGCCGATAAGAATGAGGAAGAACGCCCAGCGCGCATGCGCTTCGCTGTACATGCGGCCAAACATCTTGGGGAACCAGTAGTGAATGCCCGCCATGAAGCCCATCAACGTGCCGCCCACCATCACGTAGTGAAAGTGCGCAATCACGAAGTAGGTGTCCGTCAGGTGCACGTCGATTGCCAAGGTCGCCAAGAACACGCCCGTAAGACCACCAATGGTAAAAAGCTCCAGGAATCCCATCGCGTAAAGCATGGGCGCATTGAACCGGATATCGGCCTTGTACATCGTGCCGACCCAGCTAAAGACCTTAACGCCCGTCGGAACCGCCACGAACATCGTGATGAGCGAGAACAAGAAATTGGCTGTCTCGGACTGTCCGCTCACAAACAGGTGGTGTCCCCACACGACGAAAGCGATCAGAGCGATACCAAAAGACGAGAACGCGATGGCCTTGTAACCGAAAATTGGCTTGCGCGAAAACACCGGGATCACTTCGGAGATCACGCCCATCGAAGGCAAGATCATGATGTACACGGCGGGGTGCGAGTAGAACCAAAAGAAGTGCTGAAAGAGCACCGGATCGCCGCCCAGTTTAGGATCAAAAATCCCGATTTGAAGCACGCGCTCGGCAATCAGAAGCAAAAGAGTGATCGCAAGCACTGGGGTGGCTAGCACTTGGATAATGCTCGTTGCGTAAATCGCCCAGCAAAACAGCGGTAGCCGCGTCCACGTCAGCCCCGGCGCGCGCAACTTATGGATCGTAATAATGAAGTTCAAACCCGTTAAGATCGAAGAGAAGCCCGCGATAAACGCTCCGGCCAAAACCAAGATCACCGTGGTCGAAGTGCGAATCGAGTACGGGGTATAAAACGTCCAGCCCGTATCTGCACCGCGCAGGAACAGGGCTGCGGTCGCGAAAATCGCGCCTAGCACGTAGATGTAATAGGAGAGCAAATTCAGCCTTGGAAATGCCACGTCCTTAGCACCCAGCACGATGGGCAACACGAAGTTGCCAAGCGCCGCGGGAATTGCTGGAATGATCACCAAAAACACCATGATCGCGCCGTGGTACGTAAACGTCTTATTGTACTGGTTGGCGTCCATGATCGTTTGGCCTGGGCTGAAAAGCTCCAAGCGGATCAACAGTGCGAAAATACCGCCCACTAAGAAAAACATCAGCACGGTCGCCAAGTACATCAATCCGATGCGCTTATGATCGAGCGTCGTGAGCCAGGACCAGAGGCCCTTTTCGTGATTCAGATAATTGTCACCGTGAGCTGCGTTTGCCATGGATGATTCCTTTAGTCCTTCACGCTCTTGATGTAGGCGATGAGAGCTGCAAGCTCCTTCTCGCTAATAAGACCTTTGAATGTCGGCATCTGCGGGGTGAAACCCTTAACCAGCTTGGCATTAGGATTCTCGATGGACTCGCGCAGGTAATTCTCGTCGGCCGTGACCTTCTGGCCGTCGGAGAGCTCAACCGAATGCCCGTAAAGACCTTTAAATGTAGGACCGATGCGCGTTGTACCATCCACCGTGTGGCAGGCGACGCATCCCTTTTGCTCGTAAAGAGTCTTGCCCTGTTCCGGCAGGGAGCTTGCTGCGAGCTTAGTCTCGCCTCCAGGCTGAGTGCCCGTGCGGCGATCGGAATCAGACATCTCTTCGCCGGCCATAGGCTGTGGGCCCACTTCCTTGCCTGCAAGCCAGTCTTTCCATTTTTGCTCATCCAGCACGATGGCCTTGGCCAACATGCCTGAGTGAGAGGTCCCGCAATACTCCGTGCAATAAATCTGGTGTTTGCCAGGAACGGTCGCTTCGAACCAAACCGACGTGTACATGCCAGGCACGACGTCCTGCTTGATGCGGAAGTTAGGGATGAAAAAACTGTGCAGCACGTCTTCGGACGTCATGATGAGCTTCACGGACGGTTGGCCGGTACGTACAGCTCATCCACCGTCGCCTTGCCGTTGTCATAAACAAATTGCCAGAGCCATTGCTTGCCGATGACGCGCACTTCGTAAAGCATCCGAAGGCGAGTGGATCATCTTCTTATAGACCCAAAAGCCCCAACCGAAGATGGCCAACAAAAGGACCGTAGGAATGGCGATCCAAATCGTTTCAAGGATGTGATTGTCAGTGATGTAAGCCGTCTTGATTCCGGGGCGGGTGCGGTATTTGATCGCAAACACGATCATTCCACCGACGACCAGAATGAAGAAAAACACGCTTAACCAAATCAGGAACCAATAAAGGCTATCCCACTTCGCAGCAACCTCAGTGGCTGCAATTGGAACCCCTCCTCCTGCCCAGCTCACCTGGGTCAGTACCAGTGAAAGAAGGCTCACGAGCCCTCCCCACATTCGAACGAAACGAGTCATGGATGCCTGCTCCTTGTTGTCCGCTTGTTTTCCATCCATTGTAATCTGGCTTACTCTCTCTTGGGTGAATTTTGTAGCGCGAAAAATCGATCTCACGCCCGCACCATCCGACGTTGACGCCACCAAAAAGGGCCCATTAAAAGCCCCAATGCTAACACGGTTAGAACGCATCCCACTTTCATGATCTGCGTGACAGCGACCGAATACTTTCGGGTCGTTGGGTCGTAGTGAAAACAAAACAGCATGAGCCGATCGACTACGCCTCCGACCTTGCCCGAGGAGGCCTCGAGCAAACCGAGCTTGAAATCCTGAATACGATATTGAATCCCATAGAGCACGCGCGACAAAACGCCCTTGTCCGTGAGCAAGAAGATACCTGCACCGTGAGCGTATTGCTGTTCAGCCTGGACCCAGCGGTAACCAAAACCCACTTGTTCG
>JBGAWT010000283.1:0-3055 GCA_044227445.1 Bdellovibrionia bacterium
AACTTCGCCGGAGGAAATGAAAACGCGGAGCTGATCGCGCATTTAGCGCGCCACACCTGTTTCGCTCTTACGAATGAACTCGATGAATTGCTTCACTTCTTCGCAATCGCCATAAGTCGATTCGATCTCAAGCAAGCACTGCTCTTTTTGGATATCGGGACGAGACCACAGCTTGATGGACTCGTTGATCTTCTGGATCCTCTCGGTAGGCATTCCTCGGCGGCGCATGCCCACTAAGTTCGCGCCCTTGACCGACGTAGGCCGAGTACCAAACGCGATCACAAATGGCGGCACGTCACGCTCAAGGCCCGTAAAGCCACCTACGTAGGAGTGCGCTCCAATGCGAACAAACTGAGACACTCCGCACATTCCGCCGACGATGGCGTAGTCTTCGACAGTCACGTGACCTGCGAGGCCCGCGTAGTTTGCCAAGATCGCGTGGTTACCCACGATGCAATCGTGTCCCAAATGCGAATAGGCCATGATTAGGTTGTCGTCGCCGACTTTGGTGATACCGCCACCATCGACCGTTCCGAGATTCATGGTGACGGACTCACGGATGCTGTTTCGATTGCCGATCTTGAGCTCCGTGCGCTCGCCCTTGTACTTAAGGTCCTGGGGCACCGCGCCCAGCACCGTGAATGGAAAAACCGTGTTGTCCTCACCCAGAGTCGTCCAGCCCTCGACAATTGCGTGACTCATGAGCCTGGTTCCGGCGCCGATCGTGACGTGCGGTCCGACCATGCAATAAGGACCGATGTCGGCTTTAGGATGAATTCTGGCTTCCGGGTTAACGATCGCTGTCGAGTGAATCATGGCTTACTTCCTTATTGAGAAACAGGCTCCGCTGCTGAAATCAAATTGGCGAGGATATCGGCTTCGGCGACTCGCTGACCATCGACTGTGGCTTCGCATCGAAAAGCCCAAAGCTTTCCCCGGCACTTAGTTACAACTGACTCGATCTTGAGACAATCCCCGGGGATCACGGGTTTGCGAAATCTAACCCCATCAACACCCACCAAAATACATTGGAACTCGCGCGCGAGCTTTTCGAGATCGCGCTCCAAATAGGGATACAGCGAGAAGCTGGCCACTTGAGCCATCGTCTCGATGATCAAGACGCCGGGCAAAATGGAGAACGTTGGAAAATGCCCCTGAAAATACGGCTCGTTGTAGGAGATATTTTTCTGGCCGATCACCTTGATGCCGGGCTTGGTCTGAGGCGAGAGGTCGTCGAGATCCCCTGTGGGATGAATCTCCAGAATCCGATCCACGAGCAAAAACGGCGAAGCATGGGGCAGGTACCTGCGGATCTGATCGATATTAAGGCGGTAGGGAGCAGGCATTACTCGGAATCCTTTTTGCGAGCCATCCTGTTGAGCATGGCGTGAACCCTGAAATGGGTCTTTTGATCGCGCTGCGGATTTCCCACCCCGGTGCCGCCCGGCTCGATGTCTTTTGTGATGAGCGAGCACGCGCCCACCTGCGCGCCATCACCAACGGAGATCTCGTTCACGACACCCGTCATCCCGCCGATGTAGGCAAACTTTCCGATCCGTGCGTTGCCGGCTAAGCAAATACCGCCGCAAAGAATCGCACCCTCGTCGACAAAGGCGTTGTGACCGATATGAACTTGATTGTCGATCTTGGCTGAGCGACGAACTCGCGTTTCGCCGAGCGTTCCACGGTCAATCGTCACACCTGCACCGAGCTCCACATCGTCTTCGATCACGACTCGACCCAAGTGGTAAATTTTTTGATGCCCCGTCACGCGCGCGCCTTCGCGAATCGGCGCATAGCCAAACCCGTCAGAACCCAAGGTCGTGTTTCCGTGAACGCGCACGCGATCGCCGATCTGCACGCGTTCATAAATGACGACCTGAGGAAATAAAACGCAGTCCTTGCCGATCTCAGCATCAGGGCCCACAAAGCAGTTCGGATAGAGCACGCTGCGCTCCCCGATACGAGCGCCTGCTTCAATGACACATCCCGCGCCAATCCACACACCCTCGGCGATCCTAGCCTCAGAGGAAACGACAGCTGAGGGATGGATTTCCGTCTTACCGCCGCCCTGAGGAACTACGGTCGTCGTGCCCTTGCCAAAGAACTCGCTGATGCGAGCCATGGCCAGATACGGATCGGCCGACGCAACAAGCACGACTTGAGACAAGAATGGGAGTCCAGCAGCTTGAAGTGGCGCGACAAACGGCTCGCCCGTCACCAAGACTCCCGGGCGAGACCGAATCAGCTCCGCCTGGTAGGCCTTGTTGAAAAAAAAGGCGATGTCCTCACCGCCAGCTTCGCCTAGCGCACTCATGCGAAGCCAACGACGCTCTTGGGCACCGGGAGGTGCTGAAACGACTCTTCCGGCGCTCGCTTCTAAAATCTGCTGGAGCGTAACGCCCGAAAAGCCCACCCTCGCTTAACCCTTATGCTGTTGGTTGAACTGAGTGATCACCTCAGTGGTGAGATCGTCTTTGTCATCCGAGAAGAGCACGGTGTTCTCGTTGCGCTCCAGAACCATCGTGTAGCCCTTCTTTTTGGAGAGCTCGGCGATGATGCTGCGCATCTTTTGAACCATGGGGCGCGTCAGCTCTTGTTCCTTTTGCGCGAGCTCTTGCTGAATCTTCATCGCGGACTCTTGAAAGCGCATCGCGCGTTGCTGAAACTCTTGAGCCTTCTTGGCGCGCGCATCGTCGCTCATAACCAAGGATTGCTTTTCGAGCTCTTCCTTCATCTTCTTCAGAGCGCTCTCTTCGGTTTGAAGTTCTTTCTTGCGATTGTTCACTTCTTTTTCGAGCGAAGACTTGGCCTTCTTGCCTGCTTCAACGGTTTGAAGCGCCTTGTTCATGTCGACCGTACCGATCTTTTGAGCGATCGCGTCAGCCCCCATCGCAGGAATCGCACTCATCGCCAGAACCACACCTAAAATCTTCATGCTGCGCATATCCGTCTTCTCCTCTGAATGATGAAACAGAACCATAGGAACACTAGAATTTCAATGGCGGCGTCGATCCTTCGAAAGGTGAGTACCGGACATCCTGTCGCTACGTCG
>JBGAWT010000284.1:0-2983 GCA_044227445.1 Bdellovibrionia bacterium
TCGCCAATTTAGCCTACTTCTGTGTCGAGTTTTTCTTTGCGCTTCGGGCAGGCTCCGTTTCGCTTTTCGCAGATAGTATCGACTTTCTTGAAGATGCGTCGATCAATCTGCTGATCCTCCTCGCATTAAACTGGTCGGTCAAATCGAGGTCTTATGTCGGCCGTGGTCTTGCCGGGATTCTGTTGCTCCCTGGGATCGCGACGATTTGGACGGCGATTGAAAAACTCTCTTCCCACGTGGTTCCAACTCCAGGAACATTGACCATCGTAGGAACCGGAGCCCTGCTTGTAAATGCAGCTTGTGCTTTAAAGCTTGTCTCCTTCCGCCATCACTCGGGAAGTTTGACTAAAGCCGCGTTTTTGTCAGCGAGAAACGATGTTCTAGCAAACATCGCCATCATCGCTGCGGGATTCATCACCGCGGGCATGCGTTCGTTTTGGCCTGACTTGATAGTTGGATTAGGAATTACGCTATTGAACGCCGACGCAGCGAGAGAAGTCTGGTTGGCGGCACGCCAAGAGCATCTTGAATCTCGGGCGTGATTTCCATACTTTGAAATATCGTACCAGTGTCGCCGTCTACATTGCCGCTGCCCGTCGCAGTTTCGTCAGCCCATTAATTAAACGCTATTCCGATTTTCACTTCAGAGAATCGAGTAATTGAAGGCACGCGAGTGTTTCGCGCCAAGACTCATCGAAAGTCCGGGCTGCGCCCATCAGCTCGACTGAAGGCCATGCGCCTCGGAGAATCGAAAGATCGAAGGCTCCGGCAGTGATGAAAAACGAATCGGGAACCGGGGTTTCCCTGTGGGTGAACGTGCGAAGTACCGCCTTAAGAAGACTCTTCTTGCTCGCGCAGTTGGAAAAGATGAGCGGCATATCGTAAACATCTTTTGCCCGCGAGTTTGCTGAACCCCGTGAAAAAAGCGCCTCTAGTTTCTCGGCAAAGATATACTCCAGTGGATACACCGACCATGAAATGGGCCTTCCCTGTCCCGAAGGCAGGACCGAAATCATAGGTTGTTTTTTTGGTACGGTTTCTACTGGGTCGCCGAATCCCACATCGATATGAACTCGCGAGAGTTTCTTGATCTTCGCGTCACTTCCCTTGGGTGGATCGCCGATTTGGAACGCGCAGTTGAAACGGTAGCCGCCATACGCACCCTGATCCACGAGGTCTTCAACTTGAAGATCGCCGTACCAAAGACCATCATCAAGTTCGAGCTTAAGTGCTCGGTCCACCATTTCGGGAACACGCTCACGCGCAATGCCGAGAGCCAGCGCATCAACATCACGTGTGAAGCGAACGGTTTCCAGGGTTTTAAGGAGCACAAATCCACCCTTAAAGACAATATGAGACGAGAGACGTGGATGACTTTCAAGACGTGCAATCGCTCTCTCCAAAGCAACGATCACGCGAAGTTCATTGAGCGAGCGTTTTTTTGAGGCATTCGCGAGCGTCTTGAGGGCTTCCATTACGGAGCGACCCTGCGTAGCACGATTCATGACAACGCCTCGATATAGGACCGAATCCGATGAACCACACCGAGCTGTTTGGCCATATCCATGATTTTTCCCAATGTTGTCTTCTTGGACTGCACGGCTTTGCGAAGGGCACCCGTTGCCACCTGAGTCCCGATTCGCGTGCGAGCGCATAGCGCATCGACAATCGTTCGCTCAAGAGTAGTAATCCAATAGCCTTGGCCCTTTTCAATTCCGATCTGCCAATTGGGATTGCGTGAACGCAAAAGTTTGAGGTCGTAGTAACGCGTTCGCTTTGAGGCAGGCACCATGATCCATGTCTTTCTGGCTATCGCGTCGGTAAGGTCATAGTAGGACAGAGCCGAAAGCAAGCAAATGGCCGACGGAGAGCCGACCCGAAGAGTGGCCACCTGAAATTGATCTTCGTCTGAGAGGCTGACTTTTGAAGCGCGGTACACCCCACGAGCGACAAGCTCAACGGCTCCTTCTGCTATGAGCTTACCTAGGAGATAGCGGCTCATCCCTAACCTCTTTGCCTGGCTTAGGGTGAAGGGCTGATTTCGGAGTTTGGAAGGCAATCGACCCATAAACATAACGTGACACTTTTATAAGTTCGTGTCAACTTATGAAAAAGACGTATCGTTACTGTTTCAACTTACTCTGGGAAAAAGATGACAAAGAAAGCGAAAGTGCAGAGACCCCTTCCGCAACTCGGTCTGAGACAAAACCTTGGGCAATTCGCTCTACTTGTCGTCGTGAACGCCTTTGTCGGAGCGATGGTGGGCCTAGAGAGGACAATCCTTCCTCGGATCGGAGAGAAAGAGTTTGGACTCGCGGCAAAGACGGCGGTGCTGTCGTTTATTGTGGTCTTTGGGTTTTCTAAGGCCGTGATGAATTACTTTGCCGGGAGACTCTCGGAACACAAGGGTCGCAAGTTCACTTTGATTCTAGGTTGGCTCGTCGCAGTGCCCGTTCCATTTTTGCTGATGTGGGCTCCTCACTGGAATTGGATACTGTTTGCCAACCTTTTGCTCGGCATCAGCCAAGGACTAACGTGGTCCACGACCGTCATCATGAAAATCGATTTAGTTGGGCCGAAGCGACGAGGCTTTGCGATGGGACTGAATGAGTTCGCTGGTTACTTTGCGGTCGCAGGCTCTGCTCTTGGCACCGGTTTTATCGCCTCTCGTTATGGCCTTAGACCCGAACCATTTTACCTTGGAATCGTCTATGTTTTACTGGGTCTGGCTTTCAGTGTTTTTTTGGTTAAGGAGTCTCGTGGGCATGTTGCGCTTGAACACCGGCTTCACTCAAGCTCCGAGAGCTCTTCTCTGACTCAAAAAGAGATATTCTTGATTACGACACTCAAGGATCGAAACCTTTCCTCGGTGACGCAAGCAGGCTTCGTGAATAACCTGAATGACGGAATGGTCTGGGGGTTATTCCCCATTCTTTTTGCCGATGCAGGCCAAGGCATTGAGCAGATCGGAGTACTTGCAGCG
>JBGAWT010000285.1:0-2960 GCA_044227445.1 Bdellovibrionia bacterium
AGGGAACCTGGGAGAGGGTTGAGCTCTTGCCATGAGAGGCGAAAAATCCGGGCCGATCAAAAAAGTACTCGACGTTGCTCGTAACGTACGCGCGGTAGACCCACGCGGGCAGGGGCGCAAATAGCGCTGCACTTGTGATGAAGAACGCGCTGATTCCTAGATAAGCAAAAGCCCTGCGTCGTTTTAGAGTCGCCAAAACGGGAGACCAGCTTCTTGGAGCTGCGAGCGCGAAAGCACGGATTTGACGTCAATTACGACGCCGCCAGGTACGAGGTGCTTGCGAATCGCATCCACGCCCATCTCTAGGTAAGTCTTGTGCGAAACCGCCAGGATCACCGCGTGAGCCGGTTTGAGATCGCTCACCGAGGCTACGACTGATTTTCCGTACTCCTGGCGAAGCTCTTCGAGATCCGCCATGGCGTCGTGAAGCTGCAGATCCACGTCGTAGCTCTTGAGCTCCTTGACGATGTCCTCCACGCGCGAGTTACGCATGTCAGGGCAGTTTTCTTTGAACGTGAGTCCCAGTACGGTGACCTTGGCGTTCTTGACGGGATGGCCCGCGCGAACGAGTTCTTTGACGGTCTGGGCGGCGATGTTCGCGCCCATGCTGTCGTTGATCCTACGGCCTGAGAGAATGACTTCGGGATGGTAGCCCAGCTCCTCCGCGCGATGCGTGAGGTAGTAGGGATCCACGCCGATGCAGTGGCCGCCTACCAGACCTGGCCTGAAAGGCAGGAAGTTCCATTTCGTGCCGGCTGCTTCCAGAACGTCCAGCGTATCGATGTCCAGTTTGTGGAAAATGAGCGAAAGCTCGTTCATCAGCGCGATGTTCACGTCGCGCTGGGTGTTTTCGATCACCTTGGCTGCTTCGGCGACTTTGATCGAAGCGGCTTTATGAATGCCTGCTTTGACGACCGAGCCGTAAGCGCGAGCGACGATCTCCAAGACCTCGGGAGTCTGGCCTGAGACGACCTTTTTGATCGTCTCAAAGCGGTGCTCTTTATCGCCTGGGTTGATGCGCTCAGGCGAGTAACCCAGCCAGAAATCCACTCCGCACTTGAGGCCCGAATGCTTTTCCAGGATCGGGGCGCAGACGTCTTCGGTGACGCCTGGGTAAACGGTGGATTCGTAAACGACGATGTCGCCTTTCTTGAGCGCGCGACCGACGGTCTCGGAGGCCTTCACGACGGGCGTGAGGTCCGGGCGCTTGGCGCTGTCAATCGGAGTCGGAACGGTGACGATGAAGAAATCGGCTTTCTTGAGGTCCTCAGGCTTATCGCTCAGGATCAGCTTGGCGGAACGAAGTTCTTCGCTCGTGACTTCGCCGGTACGATCGATGCCTTCTTTGAGCTCGGTGATACGCCGAGAGTTGATATCAAAGCCCACAGTCTCGGCTTGCTTGCCGAAGGAGACGGCCACGGGCAGTCCCACGTATCCCAGTCCAATGACACCGATTTTTCTGTCGTTTTTCTGCATAGACATAGAATTCCTTCTTAGCGAGATCCGCGCATTAATACAAATCCTGTGCGGATGAGAATGGCCAAATCCATCAGCAGGTTGAACTTCAAAATATAGTAAAAATCATGCGAAAGTTTGCGGTAGGTGTCTTTGACCGTTTCGCTCGTATACCCGATGCGGATCTGAGAGAGCCCCGTCAGTCCGGGCAGCACCATATGCCTGAAGTCGTACATCGGCACGTCCGCACGGATCTTCTCAGCAAAGCTCAAGACCTCGGGTCTTGGGCCCACAAACGACATCTTGTTCCGAACGATGTTCCAAAACTGCGGCAGCTCATCGAGGTGCAGGGGCCTGAGCACGCGGCCTACGGCCGTGATGCGCTCGTCGCCCAGCGTCGTGGAGCTAGGGCCGTCGGATTCCAGGCGCATGGTCCTAAACTTGTAGATCTTAAAGGGCTTGCAGTAGCGGCCCTGGCGGTGCTGCTTGTAGAGCACCGGGCCACGAGAGGTCAGCTTGATCAAAAGAGCGATCACCGCCATGAGCGGCGAGAGCAGGATCAGAAAGCTAATGGCGAGCGTCACGTCCATCACGCGCTTGAGCAGGTAGCTTCCGCCGCGGGGAGGCGTAAGCCCCGCTCCTAATAGCCAACTCGTATCGACGCGGTCAATCGGAACGCGCTCAAACGCTTCCATCGAAGCGGTCAGGTCATCCACCACGCGAATGCCGTCGCGCATCGCAAAAAGTGCCAGCTCCACGCTCTTGGGGTCCCCGCGCGCTCCGGAAGCAAAGATCATCTCGCCCACGCCTAAGCTCTGCAGGAGCTTGACGGCGGCTTCAGGGCTGGCTTGCGCTTCAGGCCGAGCAGTCGAGATATCCTCCCAACGGCCCAGGAAGCTCAGATGGCGATTGCGTTTGGTGTCTTTGCACAGCTCGACGATCTCGCGCGTGAGGTCAGACTCAGGTCCCACGGACACGAGTCGGTAGGGAACCCAGCGCGCAAAAAGGCTGAGTGCTCCGTGAAAACCAAGGACCGCGGCAAGCGCGCCCAGGCTGCCTAAGAAGAGACCCAGGCGACCCGTGGGCTGCGCCAGGACCCATTGGTAGGCCGCGAGGCTCAGGGCCAGCGAAATGCCCCAAGAAGCCATGGCCGAAAACGAAAAGCTCGCAGCGATGAGCCGCTGGTTGCGCTCAAAGAGGCCCGCGCCCACTCCGCAGAGCAAAAAGAACGTCATGAAGATCCCTACGAGCTCCATCTGCTCGGACGAAAACGGCTTGCCTTGGTAGTAGGGGTTTAAGAACGAAACGAGCAGAAACAAGCTCGCGCCTAAAAGAAGATCCGAGAAGATCCACAGCATCTGGCCTGGCGCGGCTAAGAAGGCCCAGCCCAAGCGCGTGCGACGGTCGATGGCCTGGGATTTAAGGAGTGGAGCTGATTGCAGCGTTTCTTGGTTGAGCATCAAGGGGTCCGGTCCCTTCTTCATAGAACCTAAGGACCGCTTCTG
>JBGAWT010000286.1:0-2938 GCA_044227445.1 Bdellovibrionia bacterium
TAGCGCTTGCGCTCTCTATCCCGCGCTCGCGCCCCGGCCAGAGCAGCTTGATTGCGATGACCTATATTGTGGTGGTGTTCTCAGTCCTGATCCAAGGAATGATCGTGGGCTTTTTGGCTAAGCGCTATGCCAAGAGCCTCGGGCGTAGGTAAGATTTCACTTCTCTCCTTTGTGCATAGGCGATAAGCCGTTTTCGACCCTGGGAGGTTGGAGATGGTTCGTTTCTTTTTATTCGTGCTGGCAGTTTTCGCGTCTTTTCCTCTGGCGAATGCTTCGGATGATCCGAAATGCCTTACCCCTTTGAGCGAGGCTACGCGGGAGCAACCGTGGCCCGAAGCCCCCAAGGAGATGATCGAGGCACTCAAGGCGATGCCTGCGCCTCGGATGACCGAGTCCCAGGGCTTGTGGAATCAAGCCATCGCACGTGCTGACGCAGATCAATTCATTCACGGCATTTTTGGAGACCTGCCTTTTGACCGGATTCGGCAGGAGATGGAATTGCTTCCGCCAAAAGAGGTGGAAGTCCCTGGGGTCGCTAAGATTTCCTTTTTTGGAGGATCGCTTCCCGAAAACACCCGGCAGATGCGCGAGGCATTGGCCAAGTCCATCCGAGCCATCGTTTCGGATGAGGTAAAGATTCAATGGATGCGCTTCTTGGCTCAGGATCCAACGGGTTGGGTGCGAGAGGACGCGGTCAATGCGTTCACGACGCTCTCAAGCCAGGAGCTTCGCGACGCTTGGGCCATGGAGTGGGGGCTCAATGCTTCCAAGAGCCCCGATCCCAAGCAGTACCGCAGATACGGCATCGCGCGAGGCCTGAGCTCGGTCTCGCCCGCGCTTCGGTTTCGGATCATCAAGGGAATGGCCTCTCGAGGGAGTGTAGGAGAACTTGCGGCTAAGGCGCTTGATTCGCTCCTGGGCGCAGACCCGATTCGATTGGCGGCGGTCAAAGCTTGGTTCGAAGACATGCAGGCGAATCGGTTTATCGATGAGTCCCTGCAGAGATACAATTCTTGGTCGCTTAAGGACAAGCTCGGTGGCCATAGCATGCACGAGATGGATGCTATGGATGTGAGCAAAGCCGTCCAAACGCTTCAGAACCGCGAGCTGCGCCTCCGGTGGATCGCTCAGCTCGAAGCCATGGCTGCAGTCCCCCAGGGTAAAGGGCTTTTTGCTCACGACATCCTGAAAGGCTTTGGTCTTCGCAGACTCTCACAGGAGTATTTGGATTTCCTGAGGCGAAATAATGTCTTCATCCCGACTCTCGTTGAGAACGGGGTGCCCAATTATTCGCTGATCGCTTGGGAAAAAGATCCGGTGCGCGCCCAATGGCGTCGCAAGTTCGTTGAAGCTGCCGGAGGAGTCGAAGCCGCACAGCGCCTCGAAGTGGATGATGTCTATATTCGTTTCGCCGTGGAAAAGCGCCTGGAAGAACAGCGCAAGCCTTGGTTGGCCGAAGAAAAGCCGTATATCTTCGGCGATGGGCCTCTTTGGAGCGCTCCAAGAAAAGACGCGTGGACGCTGCAAGACATCACCGCGTTCGAAGCGAGCCTTCGCTGACTAAGGCTTGTAGCCTCGCGTGTCTCTGAGGCATTCCCGCCCGAAAATCACTTCGTTTCCGGTCATAATGTACTTGAGAACGAAGTCTCGCGCGGCGGATCCCCCTTCGTTTTGCCAATACATCGTGCAACTCGTGTTTGAGCAGTGCGCTTCGTGATCTTCGTCTTGATGGCGGGAGGTCATGGGAGTTCCGTTGTTCACCAGGCCCAGCGCATGACCCATTTCGTGAACCAATGTCGATTGCTCGATATACTTCGCTACGAGCGGGGGCTCACCGGCTGAGGTGCTTGTCACCACGGGCTTGAAGATAGCAATTAACGGAGAGTCGGTGATCTGCACGCCTAGGATCTGCGGGTCGGCCGAACCGTTGTATTTTTGATAGTAGCCATTCAAAAATAGGATGAGGAAATAGCTTTCGTTGAGAGTCGAGGTGCCCTGCTTGTGCGACATGCCCAAATCATAGATGTCCTGCGCGTTCCAGGTTCGCTTGTCCAAGTTAGGGAGCTTCTTCATTTCGGCCAAAGTCGTGGGAACGAAGACCTGGGGCATGTGAGTGCGACCCGAGAAGAGCGCCTCGATGTTGCTCTTCAAAAAATCCCAAAGCGGCTGGCCTAGCGAATTACCCACGAAGGGCTCAGCACCTGCTTCGTATGCGACTTCGACTTGAAGCGTGTTCATCGTTGAGAAGTAGGTCTGGGGGGTCTCAAGAGGGTTGGCGCTGTAGGTAACTGCGCCCTTGCCCATGGGCTTACAGCCGACGGTGAGCAATAGCGCAAAGGTAAGCAGCAGACGGGTCATCTTCGTTATTTGGGCGCATGGAAGAACGGGGTCAAGAAGGTTCGCCGCTCAAGCTTGTGAGGGGCTGCGTCATCACGGTAGAATCGGTTTATGTTCGTTACGCCCAAGATCATCATTCCTGAATGGGAGCTCGAGCTTTCGTACGCGCGCAGCTCGGGGCCCGGGGGGCAGAACGTCAACAAGGTCAACACCAAGGCCGTGCTGCGCTGGTGCGTGCTTAGCAGTGCGTGCTTGCCAGTGGAGGAGCGCGCGTATCTCATGGAGCGTCTAGCAGCGCGTTTGACTCGCGACGGCGAGCTCGTGATCGCAAGCGACCGTTTCAGGGACCAGGCCCGAAACCGAGAGGACTGCTTGGAGAAACTTCGAGCGATCGTGGCGGCTGCTGCTGTGCGACCCATCGCTCGCAAAAAGACCAAGCCCACGCGATCGAGTCAGACCAAGCGTCGCGAGCACAAGAAGAAACACTCGCTTAAGAAGGCCATGAGGCGAGGGGATTTCTAGCTATCTGTATGTTATTTCCCTCTCATGGCCCGCAAGCACTCGCACCGCTGGTACTACCTCATGAACATCTGGCCGCCGC
>JBGAWT010000014.1:0-8929 GCA_044227445.1 Bdellovibrionia bacterium
GGCATACCTGCCGTGTGGCAATCGACGATCCAGGTGACTTTCTTTTTCTTGGAGTCTACGCCTTTGACGATGGCGCGCACGACTTCGTACTGCTTGAGCTTGCCGACCTGCTTGGCCACCGGCTGAGACATGGCGACTTTGTTCACGACGTCTACGGGAGCGACCTTCACGTCGCCCACGGGAATTGCTTCGTGCGAAGCCATGCCCAGGTCGCGCAAAAACTTCACGCGGTCCACGAACTCAGGATCAAACGCGATCTTGAAGCTGACTTCTTTAACGCCCTTGTCCTTGAAGCTCAGAGGCAGCGTAGCCACTTCGGAGTGGATCGTATACATGGGCTTGCGGATACCCACAGGCTTAGGAAACACGTGCGGCGCATCGCCCGACATGGGTTTTACGAACTTGAACTCGCCCTTGGTGAACACTGCGGGCTCGTAGCTGAATTCTTCCAAGATCGTCTTCAAAGAATACGCGACCGCGAGCGCTGGCTTGGGCTCGTAGCGCGTCTCATCCATTCCACCCACGCGGGTGTGGATCTCGGTGACCTTCTCAAGCTTATCGGCCGCAAAGCGCGACAAGATATTGGTGATGCCCGGAGCGGCGCCCATGCCCAATACAGCGGTGAGACCCGCTGCCTTAAACTCGGCATCCAGCTCCATCTGCTTGCGCGTGACGTGGAACAATCCGCCCAGATCCACGTAGTGGCAGCGCGCAGCGAGAGCAAGGCGCATGATCTCGACGTTCATTTGGTACTGAACGCTATTGATCACGACCGTTGCGCCACGGAGCACGCTCACGGCGTTTTCGGTGTCGCGCACGTCGATGAATACGGCCTTCACGCGCGATTGCTTAAAGGAGCGTGCCAGCTCTTCGGCCTTTTTCAGATCGTAATCGGCAATGATGATTTCGGAGTCCGAACCCGTGGTTTCGACCAGATCTTTTACGGTGATGCGGCCCATGGCTCCGGCGCCGCCCAACACTACATATTTAAGCATGAGGCAATTTCCTCTCAGAGTAGGGGTACCAGTACGACTTGCGTTCCATGACGTAGTCCATGTGGACGTGCTTCGGCTCGCGGAAGGCGTCTAAGCCCTCTTGGCCCAGCTCGCGGCCTACGCCGCTCCAGCGCATTCCGCCAAAGGGGCCTGCGTCGTTGTCCGTTAGTGGATCATTGATCCAGAACGTTCCAGCCTTGATGTTCTCCATGGCTCGCATGGCGATCTCCAGGCTCTTGGTGTAAACGACCGCGCCCAAGCCGTACTTGGAGTCGTTGGCCAGGCGAATGGCTTCGTCTGCGTCCTTCACGACAGTGATCGAGATCACCGGACCAAAGATCTCTTCGGTCGTAGGCAGGCTGCCGTGTCGAACGTTGGTTAGGATGGTTGGCTGAAAGAACGAGCCTTTTAAACCGTTGGGTTGAAAGCGCTTGCCGCCCATGAGGAGCTTAGCGCCTTCTTTGATGGCTGCTTCGACCTGGCGTTCGACCTTTTCAGCTGCTTCGGCAGTGATCAGTGGGCCTACGTCGGTCTTGGGATCCATGTGATCGCCCACTACGACAGTGGCTACGTGCTTTTGCAGCTTGGAGATGAATTCCTCTGCGATGCTTTGAACGATGTAAAAGCGTTTCGAAGAAGTGCAGACTTGGCCTGCGTTGAGTAGTCGTGCCCACGCCGCGCCTTCGACCGCTACATCCAGATCCGCGTCTTCGAATACGATGAGCGGATCAACGGAGCCCAGTTCGAGATTCACTTTCTTTAAATGCTCGCCTGCCAGAGCCGCAAGCTTGCGGCCCACTTGGGTGGAGCCGGTAAACGCGATGAGATCGACCTTAGGATGCTCGCACAGAGCCTGGCCCGTTTTTCCGTCACCGGTGATGACGTTGATCGCGCCAGCGGGGAACAGCCCATCCAAGCAGCGAACCATCGCAAGCGTGGAGAGAGGGTTTTGGTGCGGAGGCTTGATCACCATCGTGTTGCCAGCAGCCAGGGCTGGAGCCATTTTCCAGGAGAGCAAGAGCAGCGGGAAGTTAAACGGAACGATCGCCGCTACGACGCCGAACGGCTCTTTGATCGTAAAATTAACTTGGTGTGGGGCCACGGGAGGAATGGAGTTGCCGTAGCTCTGGCGCGCGACTTCGGAATAATACTCAAAGCACGCAGCCACCCATTCGATCTCGTCAAAGGCTTCGCAAAGCGGCTTGCCCGTTTCAAGGGCCATGAGGTGAGCGAGTTCTTTTTCATTCGCGCGGAATCGAGCTCCGGCCTCGCGCAGGATCTTGGCTTTTTCGGCGCCCGGAATTTTCCACCAGCTGTATTGAGCGGCGGCGGCGGACTCGACCGCTTGGGCGACGTCCGATGCGTCGCAATCGGCCGCTTCGCCCACTACATCTAATGTAGAGGGGTTCAGAATCTTTCGCGCTGCGGCGGATTTAGGTTTGACCCAGTTCCCATTCACGAGTATGTGCTGAAGGCTCATTGATTCACGCTCCTGCTGGTAGGCCGCGGTTTTCGGCCCTGGTGAGCTTTTAGTCAAGGGACATTCGTTATGTGGGGTAGGAAAACATTCGGGATTGTTGCGGCCTTTGTTTTGGCTCTGAGCGCGGCTCAGGCGGGAGTACCCGCGTCCACTGACGTCATCGTGATTGGTGCGGGCTTAAGCGGATTGAGTGCTGCGCACGAACTGAAGAAATCCGGACTAAAATACCATGTCTTAGAGCTCACGCCTCGCGTGGGTGGCCGCGTGCGCACGGTTCAGTATCATCAATATGGGCCAGAAGTACTTTCCGCCGATAGCGGCATGGAAGAGTATTGGGAATCCAACCCGGCGGTCGAGTTGCTCAAGGAGCTCGGCGTTCCGGTGCGCGGGGATATCGCCGCTTCGAGCATCGTCTTAAACAAGAAACTTTACTCCATCGGAGATGAAGAAGACGGAACGCAGTATCTCAAGCGTATCTTCACGCCCGCTGAGTATAAAGCGCTTGAGGCCTTCAAGGCGCGCGTAGCGCCTTACTCCAAGCAGATGGCTAAGTTCAGAGACGGAAAGCCCTTGAGCCCCGAATGGAAAAAGCTCAAGGACACGTCGTTCGAAGCTTGGGTCAAGGGTCAGAAGATTCCTACTAAGGTCGCCGAATGGATCCGCATTTCGGTTGAGTGCGAGATCGGAACGAGCTGGTCGCGTATCTCAGCTTTGGATGGGATGGCCGAATTCCATATTTTCTTGGGAGCGGGCGAGAAGAGCTATCGCGTGATGGGCGGCAACGAGCGCTTCACCAATGCCTTGGCTGCTTCGATCGGAAGCGACAATCTCTCGCTCAACAAGCGTGTTGCGCGGATCGTTCAAAACGGAAACTCGGTGACGGTTCACTATGTGGACGCAGCAACCAACGAGGGCGGCCAGATCACCGCAAGCCACGTGATTTCGACCATTCCGTTGTTTCGGCTTCTGATTGACGTTCAAATCCAGCCGCCGCTTTCTGAGAAAAAAATGCGCGCCATCCAAACCCAGACTTGGGGCTCTTATTTCAAAGCGCACATCTTCCTGCCTAAGAAATCCTTTGAGCGTGAGGGCCTTACTGCCCTACCTGTGCTCTCAGACAGCGAAGTGGGTGTCGTGTACGACGGAAACGCCGGGCAAAACACGGCCGTAAAGATTCTCTCGTTGCTCGTGACCGGCGATCCAGCCGAGCAGTTTAACCTCATGCCATTGGATATCGTGCGCAAGCAAATCGATAAGAAGCTCGACCATTTCTGGCCAGGGCTCTCCAAGGAGATCATGGGAGTCGAGTTTTTCAGGATTCATCCGCGCGCCATCGCCGCTTGGCCCGTGGGCCGCTCTCGATTTGACGAAGGCTCGCAAGCCGTTCGCGCGCCTGAGGGAAGGCTTTATCTCGCCGGCGATTTCACTGAGAACTCGCACTCGGATGGAGCAGTGCGATCGGCTTACCGCGCAGTGGCCCAAATCCGCGCTCGTGACGCCCTAGAAGCCAAGGCTTTGCTCGTTAAAGAACCTTCCAAAGAACGCTCCGTGTCTTCTAAAGGAGACCAGAAATGATCACTTGGCTAGCCCCCGCGCTCGTTGCGTTGTTTTTGTACGGCATCGGTCAAGGGCTGGTTAAGAAGTGGATCTCCGAAGTTCCGCCTGCGCGTTTCTGTCTCTATTTCGTGGTCGCTAAAGCTGTCGTCAATCTGGGCTACTTCTTCTCGCAAGACCATCCGCCTCTAATGGCCACGGGCTCGGAGCATTTCGCGATGCTGGGCGTGCTGGCGTACATCCTCGACGGTATCGGCTGGATCTTTTATTTCGAGTCCATCATTGCAGGCCCCATCACGATCGTGGGCACGCTCTCGGCGGCTTACCCTGCGCTGACCGTGCTCTTTGCGCGCGGATTTTTGGGCGAATCGCTTCTTTCTATTCAGTACGTGGGTGTGGCTTTGGTGATCGGCGGATGCTTGGGGCTTTCGTACTCGCCACCCGAGAAGTCCTCCAAGAAGACCAACCGCCGTTGGATCCCGCTCTCGTTTTTTGCGCTCGTTCTATGGGCTTCGGCTCAAACGATCGTGAAGTATGCCTACGGCTTGCCAGGGTCTAGCGAAGCTAATCTTGCCGTGTTCAACACCATCGGCGGTGCGCTGACCCTCGGGGTGTTCGGTCTTTTGAAGGGCCGTCAAGGCAAGCACTCGCTGGGTGAGTGGACCAAGTCATTCCTCCCGATGGCCATGATGGCCGGCGGTGACTTAGGCGTGATCATCGCCAATAAGTTTGGGCCGATTTCGATCGTGACGCCGCTGACGGGTGCATACCCGGTTGTGACGCTGGGTTTTGCTGCATTCGTTCTTAGAGAGCGCATCTCCAAGCTTCAGTGGGCGTGCATTGGGCTGATCCTGGTGGGAATGTTCCTCTCGCCTGGGGCCACCTGACGCGAGTCAGCGAGATCTCAGCAGACCGATCGTCTACCGAACGCCGTGTGAGTCCGACTCAGAGCTATTTCAGTGGACCAACGGTCTGTCGAAATGCCTCTGACTCTTCCAAAAAACTTCGCTATACTTTCAGTCCTATGAAACTCATCACGACATTGGCTCTGGCATTCTCCTTCAACGCATTCGCCTTTGAGGCGCTTCCTGATAAGCCGCCCATTCCCGAAGGCAATCCGCAGAGTCCCGCTAAGATCGAGTTGGGCAAGCAGCTTTATTTCGACACGCGTCTTTCGCGCACCGGAACGATCTCCTGCAACTCCTGCCACGACGTGATGAAGGGCGGAGTGGACAACCAGCAATTCTCAACCGGCGTGGATGGCCAAAAGGGCGGGCGCAATTCGCCCACCGTTTGGAACGCGGCATTTCACTCCGTGCAGTTTTGGGATGGGCGCGCGCCTTCGTTAGAAGAGCAAGCCAAAGGTCCGATCGTGAACCCTGTTGAAATGGGAATGGCCAACCACGACGCGGTCGTTGCAGTCGTTAAGAAAGTTCCCGGCTATGAGTCCCAATTTAAGAAAGTTTTTGGTGGCCCAGATCCCGTGACCATCGACAATATCGCCAAGGCGATTGCTTCCTATGAGCGCACGCTCATTACGCCTAAGAGCAAGGTCGATCGTTATCTCAAGGGCGACAAGAATGCGCTCAATGCACAAGAACTCAGAGGCATGAAGCTGGCTGAGACGGTCGGGTGCGTGACTTGTCATAGCGGCCCTAACTTCGCGGGCCCTGCGCTTCCTGAGGGAACGGGCTTTTATCAGAAGTTTCCGATGTTCCCCGGCAGCGAGTACGAGAAGAAATACGGTTTCACCAAGGACGCCGGCCGCTTTGAAGCCACGAAGGAAGAGCGCGATCGCGGATTCTTTCGTGTTCCGACATGGCGCAATGTGGCATTGACCGGACCCTACTTTCACAACGGATCGGTTGAGAAGCTGGATGAGGCGGTGCGCGTCATGGCCAAGACCCAACTCAACAAGACTCTGCCCGAACCTCAGGTCCAGGATATCGTGGCGTTCTTGACTGCTTTGAACGGCGCCGCATCATGCTCCGCGGTCGTCCAATGGACGATCACACGCCTCGGACTCCTGTCCTCGGCGGACGCGCCGAATACTCGCGCAATTCGCTTACTTTCAACTCTCAAGAGAAGGAAGAGACTGATTTACAATCTGGGTCTTCTGTTGATATCCCCCACCTAAGGGTTAGAAAAAGGGGGAATTCAGATGAGCATTCAAGGTTTTTTGAGGTTGGGCTTAGTGGCGACGCTTGCGATGCCGGCGCTTTCGCACGCATCGGGTTTCTTGTGTCAGAACGCCGCGGGCGATCTGAGGATCGAGACTCGCGACCACGTTCACCGTGAGCGAGGTACCCGCAACGTCGCTCTCATGATTTTGTCAGATCCTACGCTCAAAGCAGGCGGGCGCGGACAATCTGGGAATCGCACGATCGCCAAGTTTGACTCCGAAAAAGACCGCGTTCGTAGCCGTGGGTCGCTGTACGAAGCCGAAGTCGATCTTCGTCGATCCAATCAGCGCAAAGGTGAGTACGTCGGTGGGACTCGTTTGCAGTACGTGGATCGCTTTGAGCTCGAGGTGAACTTCAAGTACTCTCGTCCCTTGGACGACGGTCAGATCACCAACGGTGAGTTCCGGATCATCAAGCGCGACGGCAGGATCATTACTCATGCCGTGAAGTGCGAACGAAAGCTTAAGCACTAGGAGAGATGTGCGACTTGTTCGAGGTTTTTTAGGAGGGGTAGGCTGGTTTTTCTACCTCCTCCCGGAGCCTCTTTACGTCGCGTGCGTTAAGACGCTCGCATTCGCCATCCGCGCCACGGGCATTCGAAGGCGAGTCATTCGCGAGAACCTCGCCCGTCTCAAGGCTCTGCAGGCGGTTCCGGGGGATCTCGAAAACCGAATCGATGAGCACCTAGCCCAAGTCTACCTCGAGCTGTTTTTCTCCTTTGGTCCCATGGGCCGCCTGGTCGAACGCGATGTCGTAGCCACGGGCGTGGAGCACTGGCGCGCAGCGATCGCCCAAGGCAAAGGCGCGTTCTTCTTATCGAGTCACGTCGGCAACTGGGAAGTCATGGTTTGCCGCGGAGGCTGGGTCGAGAAGATGGGCCTTTTGATGGTGACCAAGCGTCTAAAGCCCGCTTGGTTTCACGATCTGTTCGAAGGCGCGCGTGCTCAATGGGGGGTGTCAGGCACCTATGAGCCTCGGACGCTTCGCGACGTCCTCCGAGCGCTCAAAGAAAATCGCATCGTAGGATTTGTTTTGGATCAGTACACCGGCCCACCGGTTGCCGCTCGTGTCCCGTTCTTAGGCGTGCCTGTGGGCACGAACATCGCGCTTGCCACGCTCGCCAAGCGCACCGAGGTGCCGGTGATTCCTGTAGTGATCTACCGAACGGGCTGGCGCAAATATCAAATTGATCTGAGACCGCCTCTTCAGTGGATCTCAGACCCCAATCCGGATCGCGAGGTCGCCCTCAATACGGCTCGTTACACCGAGATTATTGAACGCGACGTGCGGGCGCACCCGGAGCAGTGGCTTTGGACCCACAGGCGTTTTAAAGGCGATCTATCGCCTCTGAGGCCTGAGGAGTGGGCCGAATCCCGGAAGAAGTGATTAGTTGACTTAACTGATCTGGTCATTTATTCACCCCCGTTGAGAGAAGTAGCCGGATGTCTAAACTCCTTGTCTACCTATTAACGGGGATCTCCCTTTGCGTGCTGTCTGCCCCTCAGGCGGAAGCCACAGGCATACCCGATGCCTCCGCCAACGAAGCGATTTGCCGCCAGATCCTCAGTGGTGCCAACCCAGAAGGCGTCGATGAGGTTCGAGTCCTTTTTAAGCATCAACCGACTCCGGGCTCGCTTCAGCTGGTCTTTCGGTTTCAGCACACCTTGTCGCCCGAGGCGGATTTCCAACCCGCCACCCTCAGTGAGCAATGGAAGCTCTTTAAGGCGCTCCTCCAGAGGGACAGGGTCGAGCTCTCTATGAGCGAGATCAGAGGATCGGAAAACTTCTATTCTGTTTTTCACAACTTCAAATACTCGAAGTTCGCCTTGGGGCTTTGGTACGAGCGAGGTGAGCCCACCGCTCCACCGTCCTCTCCTGAAGAAGCCTACGCCATGGTTCGCAGCATCGTACGCTACGCCACTGAGCACCAGCCTGACTTGCTTTCCAAAGAGCTAGGGGAGTCTGTGCTGCGAACTCCCGTGCAGGATCCCACGCTGCTAGCCCGAATGCTGGATGTGGCTCTTACTTTTTCTTTTCATTCGGATCGCATTCCTAAAGATGGGATCGAGCTGGTTTGGGAGATGGCAGGGTTTGGGGGCTCGCCGCCTGCGGATCTCTCCGCTCGCTTAAGCCGCGATGAGCTGCGCGACTTTTTACTCGCGTCCCTTGATTTGATTCAGACGCAAAAGAGCAAGCCCTTTGCGGACGTTCGCTTAGACCCTCGCATATGGAACGGCAAGACCGCTCGTCGCACGGTGCAGTGGCTGCGAGTGCTGAGGAATATCTATTCCCTTCAAGGACCGCTCACTAAGCTGGACGTGCTGATGCAAGCCCCCCGCTACTATGATGCCGATTGGAAGGCTCAGCTCAAGCGGCTCGGCCTGATTGGCGCTGCGGTCGATGCTTCCAACCTAGCGAAGCTGACCGAGCAGGGGCTCAAAGTCTTGCATGTCGATGCGATGGATTATTTTAACCGTGAGGCAGCCAATGGATTGCCTCCAGAGCAGCTCGCGCGCCTTCAAGCCAAATGGAAGGAGCGGTTTTCTACGCCTATCTATCTCGCCGCCCAACTTCAGAGTGATTACGAAACTCAGTTCTTAGTCAACCAGTTGGTAGAACTGCTTGCGTCCTATGCGCGAGGCGAGTTTAGGAATCTCAAATTCTTCTCCGATGATGCGACCAAGCAAATCGGATTTTTGTCCGCTGATCAGCGCGCC
>JBGAWT010000014.1:8992-27372 GCA_044227445.1 Bdellovibrionia bacterium
ACTCCCGGGTTCAACTCAAACTTTCGGGCAATGGGTCCGCGCAGGATCAGTCGCTACTCGTGACGCTCAATCTTCAAGGCGCGGGATTGCTGGGCGTTGGTGACCTCACGGGTATTTCGACTTGCCTCAGTCCTACGATGGGATGCAATGCGCGCTCGGCCCTTGCCTATGCGACGGATGCCAATACTCAAGTAGCTGCGGGGTTCGTGATCAAAACATCCAAATTTGCCCCCGCGCAATGGAACGGCATCAAGCATGCGCTAGCGGATCCTTCTTTCAAGGTCTCCTTTGACGAGGAGAGCTGGGAGTTAACTCTTCGAGCGGGTAGCCAAAAGCCCCAAGTGATCCCACTTCCTAAGCAAGCTGTTGTCAGGCGCGTTTATCGTGTCGGAAAGCTCACGCCTTTTGGTTCGGGCATCGGCTTGGAACCCTTCTATGGGGATCCGTCCAACGAATCGTACAAACAGCTATCGAGTGAGGTCGACGGGTTCATTCGCGGGGTCGCTCAGGACATGGGCACGAGCCTGGATCAACCTACGACCATTCGCGAGAGTCGCATTCACGGCGGTACCTACACCGATTCGCAGCATGGGTTTGCTGAGGGCGATTTCGTGATGGAGCCTGCGGTCGCCTCGCCATCGCGGTAGGCAACAACTGCCCTCGCGCGCGGCCTTCTTTGTTAGCGAAAGGCAGTTATTCGACCGACAAGCGAATGTGAGACTTTTGTCAGTTTTCACTTTATTGATCCTGCTGTGCTCGGCCAATGTTTTGGCCGGACCGACCAAGTGCTTGGCCCGTATCGTGGCCAAAAGTTCTCAGCCTAGGATTGGCGAGTGGGTCACGCTTCAGCGAGACGGAAAAAAACTGGAGCTTGTCTACTTGGGGTCGACTCAGGATCGATTCTGGTTCTTGGAGTTGAGCGCAGGTAAGAAGAATCTTGTCTTCGTGCCAAAGAAGAACGTTCGAACCAGCTTTTCGACGTTGGATCTCCTTGAAGCGAGAGCTCAACCGGAGGATGGGAACCATTGCCAAAGTTATGCGGGTTTAAATTGTCTATTGAACCTCCAAAGACGGGGGCTTTTGCCTCAGTCTCGGCTGCGCACCAAACTTCTCAAGTCAGAAGGAAAGCTCGTAGACGAGTTCTTGGCTGAAGCCTTTCCATTTGAGGACTCAGACTATGATGTCGATCCGGACTTTGTGACCAGCGGGATGGGACAGTTCTTTGAGGAAGCGGGTTTGAAAGTTGAGCGTTATAAGATTGATCCTTGGGAGCAAAAGCCTCATCGAATACAAAAGCTCAACCAGGCGCTCAATCGGCTCAAAAAAGGCGCGACGCTTTACTTGGCCACGGATGTGGGCGGCGGAGAGTATGATTCCAAAAACCTGATCACGAGGAAAATGGAGCCTGTGGGTTCCTCTTATCCGGTTTCTCCTCAGAAAAACTCCTTCGATGTGGATGATCCGTTTGCTTCTTTGTCGATCGGCAGTCATGTGGTTGCAGTCACGGACTACGTGGTGATTGATAAAAAACCTTATCTGATTGTTTTGGATTCCGAGGGTGGTGGAGTGTTCGGTCTTTGGGATGCTCAACGCTTGATCGATCAAGTTGAATCGGATGATGGCCCTTCGGTCTATATTACGGTAGCCCAGTCCCCTCAGAGTTCTTCAAAACCGAACTCAGTCCCAGCTAAACGTCGCAGCTCCGATCACTAAGAACACGACGGAGAGCGCTGCCAAGATCACAAGCCTAGGCCAAAGCATCGAGAGCGAAGCTCCTTCGGTCATGATGGCTCGCGCCGAATCGATGACATGGGTGAGCGGAAAAATCTGCGAGACGCGCTGGACCCAAGGGGGGGCGCCTTCGAGCGAGAACCACACGCCGCTTAAGAACATCATCGGCCAGCTAATTACGTTGAGGACGCCGCCTGCGAACTCTTCGCTCTTGACGCGCGCGGCGATCAAGAGGCCCAATGAAATCACGCAAACCGCACCCACGAAATAAACGACAAACAGATCGAAGTAAGAGCCTTGCATCTGAAAGTTCACGAGCAAGCGAAGGCCTCCTAATACGATGGCCGTCGTGCTCAAGATCAAGATCAACCGCGAACCCACCTGCGCGAGCAAGAACGTCATGGCCGAAAGTGGCGTGGCCTTGAGGCGCTTCAAAACTCCGTTCTTCCGGTAGCGCACTAACGTATAGCCCACGCCGAAAAGCGCGCTAAACATCATGTTGAGAGCCAGAAGTCCCGCGATCACCCAGTCGACGTACTTGATCTCCTGGCCCTCGACGATTTCCTTCTTGAGGGGCAGTTCGACGCTGCCTTGGAGGATGCGCTCCATGAGGTGGCCTTTGGGTGAGGTCGAGTTGATCCAATAATGAACCTCGGGCCTGCCGATGGAATCGCTCAGCACCATGTCGTACTGGTGGCGCTTGAGTTTTTCGAGAGCCCCGCCTTGGCCGGCTACGTCGTCGACTTTGATGAATTCGACGTGCGGAATGGTGAGGTAGCTGATTTCTTTTTCGCCGCGATTGCTTTGGTAGGCGACCTTAAAGACGTTTTGGTTTCCACCCGAGAAGATGAACGTAAACCCTACGACTACTAAGATCGGAAACAGAAAGTTCCACGCCATGGCGGCGTAGTCGCGGTAGAACTCTTTGTTTCGCGCGGTGAATAAGTGCCAGAGCGCCCGCATGCGCGAGCGTTTTTCGTGTGAGCTCATGCCCTGAGTTCCTTGCCAGTCAGCGCTAAGAACAGATCGTCGAGAGTTTGCGAGCGTACTCTCAGTCGTTTGAGCGGTACGCCCAGGCCCAAAAGTTTTTGCAGCGTCGTATTGGCGTCAGTGGTGTGAATGACGACTTGGCCGTCGACTCGGCGCTCGCCTAGCTCGCCCTGAGTTGCGCCCCAGTCTTCCTCTGGGATTTCCATGAGCACGCCGTCGAACTGTTTTTTAAGCAACGAATCAGGCGAACCCTGGGCGATGATCTTGCCTCGGTCCATGATCGCGATCTCATCGCAAAGGATGTAAGCCTCATCCATGTAATGCGTGGTGAGTAGAATCGTCTTGCCCAGAGCGCGGATGCGCTTGACGAGGTCCCAAAAGTTGCGTCGCGCTTGGGGGTCCAGTCCGGTCGTAGGCTCGTCTAAAAAAAGCAGATCCGGGTCGTTTACAAGGGCCAGCGCCAGCAGCACGCGCTGCCTTTGACCGCCAGAGAGCTTATGCGTATCGCGCTTGAGCAGGTCGCCCAGGGAGCACAGCTCGATGACTTGGGCGATGTCCATACCTTCGGAATAAAAACTTCTAAAAAGTTTGAGCGTTTCGCCCACGCGCAAAAAGTCGGGAAGCGCGGTGCTTTGAAACTGGATTCCCGTTTTGCTTCGAAATAGAGGCCCAATCGGCTCACCGCGGAAGAGGACTTCTCCCGAGGTGGGCCGATTGATGCCTTCCATGATTTCGATCGTCGTTGTCTTGCCGGCTCCGTTCGGACCCAGGAGCCCAAAGCAAACGCCCTCGGGGATGGCAAGGCTCACCCCGTTGACCGCTTGGACATTTGGATAATGCTTAACGAGATTCCGGACTTCGAGCAGGGCCTTAGACATTACCTGAGGACGTCAACCACCTGGTTGATCGAGCCGCCGCCCTTGCTGCGAACGTGCACGAGGTACTGGCCGATTTTTTCAGGCCGCCCCAGGTGAACGACGCGCTCAAAGGGAATCTTCATTTGCATGCACAAGCCGCTTCGAACGCGGATCGTAGGCAACACGACGTAGACATCGTTCTCGCGTTGAACGCGAATCTCGTCGAGCTCCGTGCAGCTGCTGTTGAGCTCGCCTGCGATGCGGACATCCAGCTCGCGACCTTGAATCACGACGGTTGGCGTGAGGGCTCGCGTGGTCGTCGCATACGGCAGGCTATCGACTGAGCTCGTGTTCGCAGAGGCGACTCGGAGCATCCGAAACTGAGCCTTTGCTCCCAATTGGCTGCGGTACTTGAACTTGTAGGTCGCCGCTGGAAGTCGATCCTTGAGTTCGAAGTCCTTAGGAAGCGAGGAGGTCATTTGCATATGCGGCGGTAGTGTCCCGCCTTGAGTGCACACCGTGTCTTTTCGACGAACGGCGAATTGGCGAACTTCGATGATTCGGCCGTTGGGTTTGCGCTCAACGACTGTTTCGCCCAGATCATAGCAGCCATTTGGAAGCGTTGAAGTGACAACGAATTTGATCGGGTCGTTGTCGTCAAAGCCCATGGTTGGCGCCATGACGGACTCGACTGGCACTTCGATTTTTTGCGGTTCAGATGCGGCCCACGCGCTCAAAGAAAGCGCGCTTGCGGCCAAAGCGAGACCCACGTTGCGAATGATAGAAAGTTTCATGGAATTTTCCCCCGGAAAGAACGCTCGAACACTTTCACCTGTTTCGTCAAACGTAAAACGCGGCGCGCGAACGAAATTCCGTGAAACACCGCATCATTAAATATAAGATATTCAAAGATATGCACATCGCCCTGATTCACGGTGCGGTAATTCCGCCGCCTTTTTACGGAGGCACTGAGCGCATGGTCGCGCTGCTGGCGCGCGGGCTGATCGAAGCGGGGCATCGTGTGACCCTGATCGCAGCGCCGGGCTCGCGCTTAGAGGGCGCCCAAGTGCGAGAGCTTGCTGCGGGCGCGGATCCCGCGCCTCTGGTTCCGCGCAATGCAGATCTGGTGCATCTGCGGGCCACGCCTCGCGAGGGGAAGTTTGGTAACAAGCCTCTGGTCGTGACAATCGATGGGCACGGCAAACCGGGCGAGGTTTTTCATTCCAATACGGTGTTTGTTTCTCGCAAGCACGCCGAACTCAATGGCGGCACGCGGTTTGTTCACAATGCGGTGGATGTGGATGCGTTTAGGTTTGGCGCCACGCGCAACGGACGGTGGGCGTTTTTGGCCAAAGCTCGCTGGAAGGTAAAGAACTTGGTGGGCGCCATCGAGGTCGCCCGTGCTGCGGGAGTCGAGCTCGATGTCATGGGCTCGCGCGAATGGCTCAAGCTGCTGCCCCGCTGGCGCGGAGTGCGTTACCTGGGAATGGTGGGCGACGCCCAGAAGGCCAACGTTTTGAGCGAGGCGCAGGGACTGATTTTTCCGGTCCGGTGGCATGAGCCGTTTGGCTTAGCGGCTATTGAGGCTTTGGCAAGCGGCTGCCCGGTGCTGGCAACTCCGTATGGTGCGTTGCCTGAGATCGTAAGCGGCGGCGTCGGGGTGCTGAGCGCGCGCCCCGGGGATTTGGTGGCTGCGATGGGTCGCGAGTGGGATCGTGAGGCGTGCCGCCGACTGGTGCGCGAGAAGTTTCATTACACGGCGATGGCGCGCGCGTACGAGGCGATTTATCGCGAAGTGCTGGAGAAGGGGAGCTTGGGAGCCGCGCCTAGGACGCCCGAGGGTTTTCGGGCGCAGGAGCTTTTGGCTTGGGGGTGAGTCAGAGCCGCTTCAGCAGACCGATCGTCTGTTGAAGTGGGGTTGAGTCGGAGTCGCGCTGAGGTCAGCGGACCTTTCGTCTGTTGAAACCCCTCTGACTCGCTTTCCGGCCCTTAAGCCCATCTACTAGGAGCGTAGTTTTTCCTTTACGCGAGTGTTCGTCGCGTCCGCCGAAGACAGGAGTCTGAGGCGTGTGACCGTCCATTGGACGGCCGCGGAGCACGATGCGTAGCGGAACGGATGACGCGTGCCGGTTTCCCTCCGCATCCTGCTGCGGGACAGCCCCGCTGGGCTGACTCCTCCTCGGGCTCGTGCCCTCGGAGAGCAAGCGACGAAGGACAGGACGTCCGGCAACTCGCGTAAAGGAAAAACTACGCTCCCGGCCTCAGATTCCACACCTTGCAAAGCGCCCGCTTTGACGGCCTTGCCCGGAAGCATCTGGCAGGGGCCTTGGGGCTTGCCCTTGTCCGTGTAGAACATGCAGTTGCCACAGGTGGGGTTCTTGGCCGCTTTATTGGCCTTCATGCCGTCGGTGGCGCCCGCCCAATCAAACTTCTTGGCGTCGTCATTGTAACCGATGGCTGCCCCGTCTTTTGCGCGCTGGCCAGAGGGAGGTCCGCCGCCTGCGCGACGCCCTCAAAGAGCGTCTTGCCGCGAACGGCATAGGGCCGCCAGGCCAATAAGCGAAGCACGGATGAAATTTCGTCGATCGATGATTTTGTTGAGCATGAAACTACTGTAAACGATCCGCAAAAAACGTCAATTTCGCACTTCAGCAAGGCCGCGAGTCGGGTTAGAACCGAATCAAATGCTGACCTCCATCATGAAGAAAGCGCTGACCGCCCTCACCGGCGTCGCGCTCGTCGGTTTCATCATCACGCACCTGGCAGGAAACGCTTTCTTGTACTTTCCTGATTCGGCACCCTTTAACACCTATGTTCAAAAGCTCCATAGCTGGGGAATTTGTGGATCACCCTCGCGGGTTGGGTTTGGGCAGGCTGATTCTGCTTCACGCAGTGAGCAGGATTCTCTGAAGGTCAACAATAAGACTGCGCGCCCCGTCGGCTACAAGATGTGGAAGAGTAAAAAGGCCTTCGCACGCGGGCCCTTCGTCCATGAAGCATAGCCATCACCGGCACGGTCATTCTTTCGTCGTCATCCATGTGAAGCTCTTTCGTTTCGGCCCCGGCATCGCTGAGGGCTATCAAGCGCAGCTCAACGGAGAGATGGCGCGCGATCTGCGCTGGGTCGTTGAAGTTTTGCAGCCCATTTGGGTACTGGTCCATATCGTGGCCGTCACCTTGCTGGGAATTCATCTGAGGCACGGGTTTTGGAGCATGTTCCAATCGCTGGGTGTCTCCAGCCCTCGTGCGCACAAAGTTCTCAAGCCCTTGGCCTTAGCTTTTGCTCTGGCCCTTTGCGCGGGCTTTATCGGAATTCCCATCGTCCTTTACTTGCGTTCGCTCGGAGGTGTCGGATGAAGCTCGAATCGAATAGCCCAAGCGGGCCGATGGAGACGCGTTGGGAGCGCCACAAGAGCGAGATCAAGCTCGTCAATCCAGCGAACAAGCGCAAGCAGACGATCATTGTTGTCGGAACGGGCCTAGCGGGCTCCGCCGCCGCTGCTTCGCTTGCCGAGCTCGGTTACAAAGTAAAAGTATTTTGCATTCACGAATCTCCGCGTCGCGCTCACAGCATCGCTGCTCAGGGCGGTATCAACGCGGCTAAGAATTATTCCAACGACGGCGATTCGGTGCACCGTCTGTTTTACGACACCATCAAAGGCGGCGATTTTCGCGCCCGCGAGTCCAACGTGCATCGCTTGGCTGAAGTCAGCGTCAATATCATCGATCAGTGCGTGGCTCAGGGTGTGCCTTTCGCGCGCGAGTACAGCGGGGAGCTAGCCAACCGTTCGTTCGGCGGCACTCAAGTCTCTCGTACGTTTTACGCTCGCGGCCAGACGGGCCAGCAGCTTTTGCTAGGTGCCTACAGTGCCCTCATGAAGACCGTCGACCAAGGCAAAGTCGAGTTTTACGGTCGCCGCGAGATGCTCGACGTCGTGTTAATCGACGGCAAAGCACGCGGAGTGATCATGCGCAATCTAGAGACGGGCGAGCTGGAGCGCTATGTCGGTGATGCCGTCGTGCTGGGCACGGGCGGCTATGGGCGCGTGTACTATCTTTCGACCAACGCTTACAATTCTAACGTCACAGCGATCTGGAAGGCTCACAAGCGCGGCGCAGGGTTTGCCAATCCGTGCTTTACGCAGATTCACCCCACGTGCATTCCCGTTTCGGGAGCGTATCAATCTAAGCTCACGCTCATGAGCGAGAGCTTGCGCAATGACGCACGCGTGTGGGTGCCAAAAAAGAAAGAAGACTGCAAAAAAGCTCCTGAGCAGCTTTCTGAAGAAGATCGCGACTATTATCTCGAGCGTCGCTATCCGAGCTTCGGCAACCTAGTGCCCCGAGACGTGGCTTCACGCGCGGCTAAAACGGCGTGCGATGAGGGTAAGGGCGTAGGTTCTACGGGTCTGGCTGTTTACCTGGATTTCCGCGACGCCATCAAGCGCGACGGCGAGAACGTCATTCGCGAGAAGTACGGCAACATCTTTCATATGTACGGAAAGATCACGGCCGAGGATCCCTACAAGACTCCGATGCGCATTTATCCTGCCGTGCATTACACGATGGGCAGGCTGTGGGTGGATTACAATCTCATGAGCACGATTCCGGGCCTGCACGTCATCGTGAGGCGAACTCTTCCGGATCACCAGGAGCTAACCGCCTGGGCGCAAGCGCCCTGATGCAAGGGTTAGCCGATGGTTACTTCGTGCTGCCTTACACGATCGGTGCGTACCTCGCAGGCACTAAACTGCTACCGGTCAATACGCAAGCTCCTGAGTTTGGAGAGGCGGAGGCGCCACCCAAGCTCAGATCAACTCATGCAGGTGGGCTCGCGCAGCAGCAAGACCGTGCTCGAGTACTACCGTGAGCTGGGCTTGGTCATGTGGGACAAGGTCGGCATGGCCCGAAACGAAAAGGGCCTCAAAGAAGCCATCTCCAAGATCGACGGTCTCAGCGATCTCTGGTCCAACGTCCGCATCACGGGCGAAGCTAAAGCCCACAACAAGACGCTTGAGCTTGCGGGACGCGTGGCCGATCTGCTGGAGCTTGGGCAGCTCATGGCGCGCGATGCGCTGGAGCGAGCCGAGAGCTGCGGCGGTCACTTTCGTGAGGAGAGCGCCACGCTTCCGAGGGCGAAGCGCTGCGAAACGACGAGCAACGGTCATGCCGCTGTTTGGGAATGGCAGGGCCAAGGCCAGACGCAGAAGCTTCACAAGGAGAAGCTGGACTTCGAAGTCGTTCACCTGGCGCAAAGGAGTTACAAATGAAGATCAAGCTCGTCGTTTGGCGACAGAAAGATCGCAAGAGCGCCGGAGCGTTTCAGGAGTACGAGCTCGACGGCGTGCTTCCGGAGATGTCCTTTCTCGAGATGCTCGACGTCATGAACGAAAAGCTCATCGGCCAGGGCAAAGACGCCATCGAGTTTGACAGCGACTGCCGCGAAGGCATCTGCGGCTCCTGCGGTTGCCTGATCAATGGCCAGGCGCACGGCCCGGAACTGGGCACGACGACTTGCCAGCTCTACATGCGCGCGTTTGCCGATGGCGACACCATCGTCATCGAACCTTGGCGAGCCAAGGCTTTCGAAGTCGTTCGCGATCTGGTCGTGGACCGCGCGGCGTTTGACCGTATCCAGCAGGCGGGGGGATATACGGGCGCTAAGACCGGTCCGCACCCCGACGGCAACGCTAACCTCGTTCCTAAGCAGCATGCGGATCTGGCGATGGATAACGCTGCTTGCATCGGTTGTGGTGCGTGCGTAGCGGCTTGCCCCAACGCTTCAGCCTCGCTCTTTACGGCGGCTAAGATCACGCAGCTCTCGTTGCTACCCCAGGGCGGGCCCTTGCGCGAGGCGCGCGTGGTGCGCATGGTCAAGCAGATGGACCTCGAAGGGTTCGGCAATTGTTCCAACATCGGGGAGTGCCGTTCGGCCTGTCCGGCTGAGATTTCGATCGAATCCATCGCGACGATGAAACGCGAGTATATGCGTGCACTAATCGTCACCGAGAAGCGCGAAGCTAAGGCCGAGGGTGCGGGTTAAGTTATTGATTTGTTAAGATAATTACAAATAAATAATCATCATTATATATAGTCAACTATTAGTCTTTTTCATGGTACAGGCACGCAGCCATGAGAAGAGCAGCGTATTTCTCTCAGATCCTGCCGATTGCCGCACTTTTAACTGCTGGCCTCGCTTGGGCAGAAAAGGAGCCGGATCCTAGGACTCCAACTGAGTCTTATGGGGTCAAGAGCGTCGCAGGTAGGAATTCAGAGCTTCTTAAAAATCCCCTCCTACTATATGAGGCTCAATGATCGCCTCAATGTGATCTTCAAGAATGGCCGCTTTAGAGAGACGCCATATAACATTCCTTCGGTGAGCTTCGATGATGAGGGCGATAACCGCTCCATCATTGGCGATCAGAGTAGAGTAGGCGATCTGTACCTGCTTCCTCTAACCGATATGGAGCAAGAGAGCCTCGAGAAGGTCATGAACGGACTGGTCGAAAAATACTTCCGCCCCGTTTTTGGCGAAGAGATGGGCAAAGTACTCGTTTTGATCTCCGATACCGATAGCATCACAGCAGATGTCTCGATTCCGCCTCCGTTTGAACGACGCAAGAAGTACAGTTTTTTTAATATCGCAGAGCGTTTTCGTGTCTCGCAGATGAACGAAGAGTCCACGAGCGTCGTCGTCGTGAGCCGAGGCTTGATCGAAAGGCTGCACTCCTTGGATGAGTTGGTGGGCGTGATCGGTCACGAGCTTTTCCATGTGCTTCGTGCGCGCCTCAATCTCGAGTCAATCGTGAATATGAAATTTAAGGGCATGGCCGAAGAAGCTCGAGCCGATGCCCAGAGCGTGCTGGCGCTAGGTAAGGTGGGGCTCAACCCCATCGGCGTCAGTCGCCTGCTCGAGATGATTTCCAAGGAATCGGACAAATTAGACGCAAAGAACAAGAGCCGCGATTCGGGTCTGACGAGGCATCCCCCGGACGAGATGCGCATCTCGCAGGCCAATGCTCTGATCGAGCGGTTAGCGGATAAGCAAAGTTTTCCCGATTTTACGCCGATGCCAGCGGAGATTTTAAAAGCTGTTAGTAAGCGAGCCGAGCCCAATTCATTCGATCGCATTCGAAGCGGAATCGACCGAAGCTGGACGAACCATTACCCGTTCTTCCTGCACCTGAATGAGTTGGCCGGATACATGAACTTTGCCTCCGTCGAATGGCTGAAGAAGCAGGTCGGCGATCTCAGTACCTTATATTCGACCTCTCGCCTGCCCTGGGTGGATTTGTATATCTCCCAAGCTCTGCCTGTTTTTAAGAACGAGATGGAGAAGTACCTCTCTCAAGTCACTCCCGAGATGATTCGCAAGTTCTCGGACGAAAATCGCGTCAGTCTTGCTGGAGTCATGCAGCTCATGGCTGCTCAGTTTGACGATCTTTACTCGTCGGTCTTTTCGCGTGAGAGCTCGCAGGCAGTCGGGAACTTCGAGCCCAAGCCGGAACCCCAACGGCATTACGGAAGGGATCACCCCGTCCCGCCCGCGGATCGGGTTCTATCGTTTGACTCCGATCACATCCGAAGGCGCTTGCGCAACCATCCCGAGGTAATCGCTCTTTTCAAGGGTTACGAAGCCAAGCTCACTGCTTTGGCCACACTGCTTGGCGTGCCGTATGTTACGCGCGATCAGAGAGTGCAGACCAAGCTCAGAGATTTCTTGAACGTAGATGATCTTCCGTCGTTTCAAAAATGGCTGGGCAACCACGATCATCTGAGAAGGTGGCACCCTAACCCCGGGCGGCCGGTGTCTGAGTTCAATCCCAAGGGCTTGGGCCTTCAGTCTTTGCTACCGCTGCCTTACTCGCTGGCTAGCGATCCGACCCTCGTTCATGAGGCTTTAAATCACTATTTTAGGATCGCGCCCTATTTGATGCGGGACCTCGAGTCCAAATCCTGGGACGTGGTTTCGTCCATCTCGGTGAGGAAAGCTCGTGATTTCTACCAGCGCATCCTCGAGACTCTATCCTTTTATCCAGGTTGGGAGAGCAAAGAAGCTGAGATTGAAGGCAAGATCGAAGCGCTACGGCTCAGCCCGTTTCAGAAGTTCGTTCTGTTCCATCCTTTTCCCGATGCCATGGCTCGCGAAACCGTAGTGAGGGAATACACTCCAGATCACTTGTCACCAACGGGTTTTTTTCCAAAGGGCGCCAGCAAATACAATTGGCTCAAAACCCGGGATGCATATCCAAAGGATTTTCCTAAGTTTCATGCGGAGCTCTCCAAGATGGAGAGCTTGCTGACACAAAAATGGGATCGAGATAACTCCAAGGGAAAAACCGAATATTATTACGGCACCGATCTTTTCAAGAAGGTTGAAAGGTACGAAGGCTGGATTTCGGACTCGCTCGCTTTGTTCAGTCTCACCAAGAAGGACGTCGAGACGGTCTTAGGCAGCAACCTCTACTGGTATTCCAAGGGCAAGGCTAAGGCTGAGGGTTACCAGCAGAAACTGACGGACCTCAACGAGCGGATCAATATCCAACTCAAAAAAGGACACTTCGACTGGATCTCAGCGGATGCAGAGGAGCGAAAGAAGGAGTTCGACGACTCCATCGAGAAGCGCTTTAAGGACCGGGTCAAAAAGACTTTCTATGACAGACCTGAGTACAAGGCCGATCTGCATTACGCACAAAAGATGCAGCTGCAGCTCTATTCGACGCTCAAGAGATTGGGCAATCTCCCGCAAGACATTCAAGGGGAGCTTGATCTTTGGAAGCGCTTTGCCATGCGCGGGGTGACCGATTTTACCGACGAATGGGCTGAGAAGATCTTTGATCATGCCCTCAAAGAGGGTGAAGCAAAAAACATCGATGTCGTGCGCACGATCTTTAGATCTCAGCTGGTCTGGGACTTGAGGTTGCGCGAACGGTTAGCTCGTACTTACTACAACGTCAAAAACTCCGCCGAAGTCGCGGCGATCCTGGGTCGCATGGGGGCTGGTTGGTCACGCAAATCGATGATCAAGAAGCTCGCCAAGGAAGTTTCTTACTATCTCCCTGAGGACTCTCAGGAAAAATACAATGTGTACAATTTCTTGGCCAACACGATTCAAACGGATCGCGAAGAAACTAGCCTGTTTCGCCAAAAGCTCAATGTCCAGGACTCTCTTGGTCAGGCTAGCGTAGGCAACGTCAAGATCACCGACGACCAGGCTCTAGGAAGCCGCGTGCTCGCGGAGCTTTTCGTGGAGCTACGCGGATCCCAAGTCGATCGGCGGCTTGAGGTCTTGGACTTTTTGCTGGGCAACAAAGACGAAGTTCCCCTGCTAATGGATCGGGCTAAAGAGGAGTGGGACAGCATCCAGCGTGACCTTGATGCGGAAGATGCCAAGCGCATCGCTAACGGCGGCTTTGAGATGAGCCTGCCTGAGCGCGTTACGATGGGCATGAAACAATTTCAGGATCGCGCGATCGGATTTAGGCTTGCTGCCGGTGTGCTGGGTCCTTACCGAACCCGACGCCTGTTTCAATCCCTTGATCCCAAGATTCGCGCGGTGCTTTTAGATCCGTTGCTCCTGGGCTCCCAAGGTCTCTTGGGCGACACCAAGGGCAGGGAGTGGGTCATCAATGCGCTAGTGCCCCAGGGGGCCGAATGGCGGCAGCTTGCGGTGGATTTGAGCGATGGGTACATCGAAGGCCTGACCAAGCTCGGGCAGTCGCACCTCAAGACTCTTTTTGTGAGCTTCTTAGTCGCTTCGTCCGCCAAGACGAGCTACGGCAAGTATCACGAGCTCCTCAACGGCACGTCGCTCTCAGAATCCGAAGCGCCTCAGAAGAGCGAAAACGTGGATCGCCAGGCCGGACGCGTCCTCAGGCGAGTATTCGAAGCAAACGCCGCGCTTACCAAGATCGGTCAACGCGTGCATAGCGCGTATATCTTGAACGAGGAAATGAACTCCGAGATCGCTTCCGTCAAAGACGAAGCAAGCCCGGCGGGCCGCGAAGAATATTTCGATTGGCTTCAAGACGCCTCCAAATGCGGAGACATCTGCAAGCCCGTGCGATTGCTTGACGTCAAGGGAAGCGCCTCAGTCAAAGTAGTCATGGGTGCCAAGATCAAGGGCAAGGAAGGGGTGATTCACCTCGTTCGTCCGAACGCGGTTCGCCGCGGCGAGAACTCCTTTGATCTGATCGAGTACGCGCTCAAGTACGCTCTGGCCAAGGGCCACGAAAATCTTCGGATCGTTTTGCCGATCATCGCCCGCGCCAAGGAAGCCTTCCGTAAGGAAATCGATTTGGAGCGCGAACGCGGTTCGATCCAAAAGATGTCCCAAGCCTACAAGCCCGGAAAGGTCTATGGCGAGGGCTTTCAGTTTGCCACCCCCGAGCTCATCGCGGAATTCGATGGCCTTGTGCATGCAAAGGCTGCCGAAGCGGTCGTAGCCATTCCCATCAAGAAGTTCTCTGAGCTTTCGCCTGACGAAAAACTCCGAGCTGCCTCCGCGATCTCTGAAAAAGAAGCCGAACTTCTCATCGGCTCGCAAGCCAGCGAGGCTTCGGTCATTCACTTCGACAAAGACCGCCACGAAGGAAACTTCTTGTTCATCACCGACCCCGCCTACCTCAAGAAGGCAGGCATCCCCGAAGGCCAAGTCCTGATCCTGGTGATTGACCCAGGTCAGTGGAGCGAGATCGCAAGCTCGGTGCGCGAGACGATCTTCCATGGTGCTGCCCTCATGGGTGCCGCAGTCTTTGGCCTGGGTGAGCGCGAAGTGCTGGTTACCGCCACGCGCGATTGGATCTTAAGCGATCTGGTGGTGTCTTCGGTGCAGCCCACGGATATTCAAGCCGCTCAGCTCAAGAAGGTCGTCGAAACCAAGCTGGATGAGGCCCAGAAGAAGGGTGAGGTCAAACCGGGAGACGTGCTTTCGTCGATTTTGGCCCATACCGAGTCGTTGGGTCTTCCGGTACATGGAGAGGTTTGGGATTATGTGACTGCCTTTGGGACGACCCAGAGCTGGGATCACATGCTCAGGCTAGGCGGAAAGGGCACTCCGTTTACGGACAAGGCCCTTGAGCGCGTGATGGATAAAGTAAACTGCCTAAAGATTCTCAAGCCCGCGAGTTAGTCGCTAAAAGAAAAACATCATGAACATCCGGCCTCTCACCCAGCGAGCGGCGCGCTCGTGCCAGGGTGTAGGATCCGCAGGCAGCGGATCGGGGCGTTCAGGAGTGGCTTGTTTCCAAGAACGTGATCCGCCTACTAAGCAGACGACGTTGGACCAGGTCTTCATTTGCTCACCTCCGTGTGAGGGGAATAATCATACCCTTCCAGGTCGATTCGCGCTAATCCACGACATGCAATGCGTCAAAACGGAAAATTACACCTAGCGTCAGGCCCGGAGCTCATCACTCGCGATCACGCGACTTACGCCGCGTGGGGAAAGCTGCTCACGCTCGAGCAATATCTCGCGCGCGAACAAGCCCTTCGGGGGGCCGCCTACACGCGCAAGGCAATGAAGACCTGGTTTTGGATGGGGCCTGAGGGCCAAGTGCTCAGTTCGTGCGAGACCTTTGAGCTTCCGTCGCGCCTTGGGGACTCCTCGGGTGTCTCCTACGGCATTGCGAGCGTTTACACTGAGGAACAGCACCGCGGTCATGGTTACGCCTCCGAGCTGATCGAGGCAGTCTGCCAAAAGCTCGGGCATGCGCAGGCCATTCATCTTTATTCTGAGGTCGGCGACAAGATTTACCGGCGAGTGGGCTTCGAACTCCTTCCTTCGTACGAGTGGGAGTTTGATGCGCGTGCAGGTGAGTCCCGTCTTACGGGCGCTAATCCCCAGACGGTGCTCCAGAGTGCAAATGAGCTGCTCGCGACCCAGCCTGGTTTGGCGATTTTTCCGACCTTGGAGTGCATCGAATGGCACTGGGTCCGCGCGCGGTTTTACGCCGAGCACTTAGGGCGTCAGGTCCCCACGCCCGAGATGTACACGATTGAGGTTCCGGGGCAGTTCGCATCCCTATGGACTGCTGACGTGAAGCGTAACGCCTGGCGCGCGCTTTTGTGGGTCGAGGCTCCGGGGTTTATGGGCGCCCGCCAAGTGATTGACCAAGCGGCGGCTCGGGCGCATGCGCATGGGTTTTCGCGCGTGTGCGTGTGGGAAACCGGATCGAGCCTGGATTTGGCGCGTGCCGGAGGCCGAAGGCTACACCGTGACGAGGATCTTGCGATGGTCAGGCCGGCGCTCGAGTGGAATGAAGTGCAGCGGGCCCACTGGGTGTGAGCATTTTTAGTCTCTTATGTGTGAGTACCGGACATCCTGTCCTCCATCACTTGGGAACGTCATCCTGACGTGATGAATACTCACACATAAGAGACTAAAAATGCGCGTGAACAAATGTGTGAGCACCGAGCATCCTGGCGCGACGAATACTCACTCATATGCTGAAAATTCAAACCTAAGAAATGCCGCGAGGGCCAATGCGTGAGTACCGCCTACAATCAGCGTCCTATTTTTGGACACACTGTCCAAAAATAACCCTCTGATTGCTACCGCTTCGCCCGGCCCTGCAGCCAAATCAAAAGCGGTGTTCCCGCCAGCACCATGAGCAAGCCTACGAGGCTTTTGATCATCGGCTGAGTCCCTGCGCGATAGCCTTCGAAGTCCGAAGCCAAAGTCCCGATCGTGTAAGCCAGGGTAAACGCCACAAACCCCAACGGCATCCAAGGGTACAGGGGTACGCGAAACGTCGGAGCCGTCCGGGAAGATCTGCCATCTCGCGCGCGCAGCATGAACACGGCGATGGGAATCAAAAGATAAAAGAGCCAGTTCACGAACACGTACATGCTCGTGATGAGATCGAAGGATCCCGTGAGCAGGAGCACCAGGGCCCAGAAACACTGCATTCCCAAGGACCACGCAGGCGTACCGTAGCGAGGGCTCACGCGACCTGCGCGCTCAAAGAACAATCCTTCGCGAGCCATCGCAAAATATACGCGCGCGTTAGTCAAAATCGAGGAGTTTACCGTATCGAACGTGCAGAGCATGATGAGCGCGGCGACGATGGCCATTCCTGCGCGCCCGCTGACGGCACCCATCACGGCCGATGCGACGCGATCGCCCGGCGCGGTGGCAAGCGCGTCCATGGGGAGCACTCGCAGATAAGCTAGGTTCATGAGCAAGTAGACGGCAATCACGATGCCGGTACCCAGAATGATCGCGCGCGGCAGGTTGCGTTGCGCGTCTTTGAGCTCGCCGCCGACGTAGGCCACGTTTCCCCAGCCGTCATAGGCCCAGAACGCGCCTCCCATGGCGGCAAACCAAATGGCTGCTATTCCAACGGATCCGGAGACGACGGTGCGAACAGAGTCCAGATGTCCGTGCAGGTCACCACCTGAAAAGAAAAATGCCGACGCTGCTACCAAGACCATCGCCGTGATCTTGGCCGTCGAAGACGCGCTTTGAACGATCGCGCCGAGCTTCACGCCGCGGATATTGAGAATGGTGAGGAAGATGATCAAGACGGCTGCCGCTATCTTGATCCCGAAGTCCGCGCCCGGGTTCAATGTCCCAAGCCCCGGGAGATAAACCGTCCACTTGGCCCAAGACGCTGGCGGCTGCCACAGCGGGATGATCTCGCCTAAGTAGCTTGCGAAGATAAATGCGATGGCCGCCATGGCTCCCGAGCCCGCGATCATAAAATTAGACCAGCCGTAGAAAAACGCGATGCGCTCACCGAAGACTTCTTTGAAGTAAGCGTAAAGGCCACCGGTCACGGGCATGCGAGCTGCGAGCTCAGCCTGAGTGAGCGCTCCCATGATCGTCAGCAGACCCGTGAAGACCCAGATCGCGATCAGCTGCCAGCCTGTAGGCAGGAGTCTTGCCATCCCGGCTGTCGAAACGAAGATCCCAGATCCGATGACCGACCCGATGACGAGCGCGGTGCCCTGATACAGATTGAGGGCGCGGACGAGCTGCTGATTGTTCGAACGAGATTGAGCCATCCCCCACGCATATCAAAGCCAAACCCCACAAGCTACTTCGCAGCCGCTCGAGGGATGTGAACCAGTTCTGGCTCAGCCACTGCGCGGTGATGGATTTCTTGCCGCAATCCGGGTCGCTTGTCCTTTTCTACGGACTGAACCTTGATGCTCTGTCCACCTGTTGCAGCCGATCGGTACAGGGCATCGATGATCCTCACGTCGGCTAGGCCTTCGGCTCCCGAAGTCTCGGGCTCGCGGCCGGTCAAGATGCACTCCGAGAAGTAAGTGAGTTCGGGCCCGAATTGATCGCGCGCCTTGAACTTTCGGACGTGCGGCTTGCGCTCTCCGATGGTGAGTTCGTGAGTCATCTGCGCTCCATACAAATATCCAGGCTCGACGCGCAAACTGCCTTTGGTGCCCACTAACTCGTAGAAGCTCGTTGGGGCAGCCCCAAAGCTGCAGCAGAAAGTGGCCAGTCGTTCGAACGGGAATTTTAAGATCGCTCCGGTCATCTCCTCGACTTCGCGAAAGCGCTTGCCGCCCCCATTGGCAGTCAAAGCCATCACGTCCGTGGGTTCGCTCCTAAAGAGGTATCGCGCGGCATTGATGCAGTAGATGCCGATGTCCCAGAGTGTCCCGCCGCCCATTCCCTGTTTGAGTCGAATATTTTCGGGGTCGACAATCGGAGTGGAGAAACTCGAGTTGAAGAATCGAAGCATGCCAAGTTTGCCAGAATTGGCAATGTCGATGGCCTCCAAGTTGGCACGCTCAAAATGAAGGCGGTAGGCCGTCATGAGTTTCACGCCGTTTTCGCGC
>JBGAWT010000015.1:0-26381 GCA_044227445.1 Bdellovibrionia bacterium
GCCATGCAGCCACGCGCAGTAGAAGAGGGGCTTCCAATTGAGCTCCAGCTTGTCAAATGCAAGGCCACCCCGTAGAGCTAGCCGTAGATGCATCAAAAGGATTTAGCCCTCACCCTCCGAAGCCTGACCTACGGCGAGCGCGACCGCATCGTCACGGCGATCACCGAGCATCACGGATTGGTCACCGCACTGGCGCGAAATTCGATCCAATCGCGTCGCTTCGGCGGCTCGCTCGACCCGTTCACCGCTTCCGAATGGCAATTCAGCTTCAAGCCCGGCGCCGATCTGGCGTCTCTCACTGAAGCCTCCGTGCGCCACGGTTTTGAGCCCATACGCGGCGATTTTGATCGCCTCACGCTTGCCAGCCTCTTTGCCGAAATCCTGCTCAAGCTCATCCAGCCCGGCCAGCCGGTGCCGGAGCTCTTTAAGCTCTACGGCAACGCGCTGAGCGCGATCGAAGAATGGGGCGCTTCGTTTGCGCTGCTCAACGCATTCATGTCCAAGATCCTGCAGTGGAGCGGCCAACAGCCGCAATGGCAGGCGTGCGCCGTATGCTCCAAATCCCTGCAAGACGTGCTTAAGGAGAATTCCGAAACCGAGCTGCGCATCCGCTTAGGCGAGCCTTCGTGGGTGTGCGCTGGGGTGCACGCGTCTCAGACCGGAAGGCCGATTCGCGAACTGGGAATCAGCCTGCCTGCTCGCGTGGTGGCCGATGCGCTTTTGTTCACCGTCTCGCCTATCAGAAAATCCCAAGAGAGCCTCATCGGAAGCCCCGCGGAGCACGAAGCGCTGGCGAGCGCGCTTAAGGAACTGCTTGTGTTTCATGTTCCTGGGTTTGATCGAATGGAATTGAAGAGCTGGGCGCTGTTTCGGCCGGTGGCGTCGTAAGACGAGTCAGAGGCATTTCAGCGGACGAATCGTCCTGCCAGAGCGCCGTGACTCCGACTCAAAGCTCATTCACAAAACGAATCGTCTGCTGAAATGCCCTTGACTCAGGCGCGCACTCCCCGCGCAAACTCCCTGAGGTCCGCAACCAACCGCAATTCTGGATTGGCTCGTCCAAATCGCGACGCACTTCTAATAAACGCCTGCTTTTCGGGTGTGCTGAACATCGCGCGCGTCTCAGGGCCATCGCCCGTAGCAACGGATCCCACGCCGCGACACCCGGCGCTTAGCCCCGCTTCGATATCCACCCACTTGTCGCCCACCATGTAACTCGTCAGGGGATCTAGTCCCAAACGGCGACAAGCTTCCCAGATCAAAAACGGCTTAGGCTTGCGACACACGCAGCCCGCGTCGGGGTGGTGAAGGCAATACTGATACAGCGCGACCCGAACGCCCGCTTCGCCAAACAACTCCTCAAAGCGCTGCTCCACGCGCGCTAAGGCCTCGCGCTTCATGATTCCGCGGCCCACGCCGCTTTGATTGCTCACGATCACGAGCGTGAATCCCTTGTCCTGAAGCTCGCGCATCCCTTCGAGCGCGCCGTCAATCAGCCTGACAGCCGCCGGATCCTGCAGGTAGCCCGGATCATGGTTGATCGTTCCGTCGCGATCCAAAAACACGGCGGGCTTCAGCTCTCCTGCCCGTCTGCGACGCCACATAAGTGCACTCTCTACGATATCGCCCATCTGGGTTATCTGCGGCGCAAAGCCCAATTCACGCGCAGCCTTCACGCCGCCCGAAACAAGCTTAGGATGATCACCCGGTCGGCGCGCCTCATTCTTGCGCACGATCTTCTTACCGAGCACCTGCTCGCAGGCTGCAAGAACCTCGAGCACCGAATTTCCGGTGCCCGTACCTAAATTGTAGGCCTCAAAACATCCCCCGGTCTGGCGGATCATCTTGAGCATCGCCGCTTCGTGAGCGTGAGCGAGGTCCCAAACGTGCACATAATCACGAACACAGGTGCCATCGGGAGTCGGATAATCCTGCCCAAAAACCGAGACCGCAACGCCGGCCTGCGCTTGCCCCAGCACCCGAGGAATCAGGTGCGTCTCGGGCTCATGAATCTCGCCTACGCGCGCACGAGGCTCAGTGCCTGCGGCGTTGAAATACCGGAGCGCCACCGCCCGTAACCCGTCGGACTTGGCCCGCCGCTCGAGCATGCGCTCCACTTCAAGCTTCGTCTCGCCGTAAGGACTTGCAGGGGTCTTGGGGTCGCCCTCTTCTAAAGGTTTGCCACCCGCATCTGCAAACACCGCGCAGGTAGACGAAAACACGAAAACCCCGACCTGGGCTTCCTTCATGGCATCAAGCAGCCGCTCGGTCTCGCGCACGTTATTCTCAAAGTACTCTTGAGGCTTCTGAACGCTCTCGCCCACGAGCGAACGAGCGGCAAAATGCATCACGGCGTCAAAGCGCTCGCGCTTCAACAGGGGTAAAACAATGGCCGAATCCCCGGCCTTGGCATGAGTAAAATGATTGGGGGTAAGAACAAGTTCACGATGCCCCGTGGAGAGGTCATCTAGGACATGGACCTCATGGCCTTGGTCCAGCAGCCAGGCGACGACCGAGCTTCCGACATAGCCCGCTCCGCCTGCGACCAAAATCTTTGCCATGGCCAGCAAGCTAGCATAGGATCGCGCAAAATGAAGGCGCTTTTGAGGCTTTGGCCTTACCTCAAGCCCCACGTGGGGATCCTCATCGTTAGTCTGCTTCTGGCGATTCCCCTCTCCGCTTTGAGGGTGAGCCCCGCGCCGCTAATCAAGTACATGACCGATGATCTGCTGGTGAACAAAGACGCCAGCCGGTTAATCTATTTTCCGCTGATCACCATCGCGATTTACGTCGGGAATTTTTTCGTCCGCTTCCTGCACTACTACCTCATCAATTTGGCCATCGGACGACTGAACCTGCAGTTTAAGCAGGATCTTTTTAAGCACATCCTCTCGCTTTCGGCTGACTATTTCAGTGCTCAGCGCGTGGGCGCACTCACCTCGCGCATTACGACCGATCCGACGATCGTCTATCAGGGAGTCTTGGCTTTCCCGACATTGATTCGCGAGCCCGTAACTTTCGCCTTTTTGCTGGGGTACGCGTTTTATCTCAATTGGCGGCTGGCGATCCTCACACTTGCGATCCTGCCTCCGCTGGCATGGGTCTTCTCCGCCAGCGGCCGCAACTTAAAACGCTACATCAAACAATTGTCCGAAGAAGACGCTCGCAGCGCAGCGACTCTCCAAGAAGCGTTCTCAGGAGTACGTGTCGTTAAGCTCTTCGGACTTGAAAAGTACGTGCGTGCCTCGTTTGGCGAGTCGATGAAGAAGTTTTTTCGCGTCTTCATCAAAGCATCCGTCCTCGAGGAGGCCGCCCACCCTCTCGTTGAGCTCATGCTGTTCTCGCTCATCGCCGCCATGATCTACACCGGCGGCTCCCAGATCTTAGAGGGCAAGATGACCTCGGGTGATCTGTTCGCATTCTTCACGACGTTCGCGCTGATCATCAATCCGATCCGGACCCTCAACGAAGCCAATATCAAGATCCATCAGGCCGCAGGCGCAGCCGAGCGCATCTTTGAGCTCTTTGATTTGAAGAGCAAGGTGCTTGACCCAAGAATCCAAAGCCCGTTGCAAGGCCTCGAGAAGGCTATCGAGTTTAAGAACATCTCCTTTGCCTATCCGGATTCGCCAGGACGACCCATTCTCAAGAACGTGAGCTTCACCCTGCAACGCGGCCAACGGTTGCTCTCGTTGGCGCAAGCGGCGCAGGGCAAAAGCTCGCTTGCTTCGCTTTTGCCCCGGATCTTTGACGTCACCGAAGGCTCCATTCTTTGGGATGGCGTAGATCTACGCGAGATGTCCTCAGCCGAACTACGCGATCAGATCGCCGTCGTCAGTCAGGACGTGTTCTTGTTCAACGACACGATCGAAGAGAACATCCGCTGCGGAAGGCTTGATGCGAAGAACGAAGAAATTCGCGAAGCGGCACGCCTCGCCCACGCGATGGAATTCATCGAGCGATTCCCGTCAAAGATGAAAACCATCGTAGGTGACCGCGGCCAGAAACTCTCAGGCGGCGAAAAGCAGCGCATCTCGATTGCGCGCGCGTTCCTCAGGCAAGCTCCCGTACTCGTCCTCGACGAAGCTACTTCCAACCTAGACACCGCAAGCGAGCGCGTCGTTCAAGAGGCGATCTCCGAGCTGATGAACAACCGTACGACGCTCGTCATCGCTCACCGGCTCTCCACCGTGCAAAACGCCGATGAGATCATCGTGCTCAAAAATGGCCAGATCGTCGAGCGTGGACAGCACTCGGAGCTCGTCGAGCAAGACGGAGAGTACTCGCGTTTTCACGCCCTGGGGCTTGAGGGGCTATGAGCCCATGGACGGCCCTGCTCGAATCCATGCATTCGGCCTTGATCGATGAGATCAACGAAAGACTCCCAAACGCGAAGCCCGAGCTCGGCCTTCCCATTCGCCGCTCGCGCTGGGAGGTGCCCGCTACGGCTGCCTCTAAGATCCTAGTCAGCCAGATCGATCTGGCTGGCATCAGCGGATTTCTGGCCGTGGCATTGGATGCAGCGAGTACCAAGAAGCTGGGCATCACCCCCAATGATCTTTGGAAGGCGCTGCTTAAACGCGCAGGCACCGAATTTCATCGAAGAGAGATCAAGCCTCAGATCAGCACGCCTCTGGAGACGGACGATAAAGCCCGGCTCCCCAAGGGCCTTGGGGAGGGAGCGCGCGAGCCCTCAAAGGTCATTTGGATACCGATCGGCGTCGGAGGCGGGCAGATCTTCTTGGGATTGGGCCAAGCATGATGATCGCTGCGATGTTCTTCGCCATTTCGGCACTCAGCGCGGCCCCGCCCCAGCTTCGAGCTGTGGATTTTGTCGGCCATTACAAAATCGAAAAATGCTCAACTCCCCTGTTTGATCACCCCGTGGATGCCGTCGTTCGACTTGTCGGAAATGACGTAACCATCGGCGTTCCCTACCCTCAGGCCTGGAAGGGCTCCACGCGAGGCGCGGTCTTTAAGCATGTGAATGAAGGATGGAAGGTCGATTTTCAAAACACGCCTGACCAACCTTACGAAGAAGAGAAGTCCGTCTCTTGGACCACCCACGACTCGCTGATGGGCATCACGCGCTCGTATTCGTATGCCTCATGCTACGGGCTTTGCGCTCAAAAAACCAAAAGCGCGCTTCGCTTCTCAAGCCCTGCTCGCAGAGAGCTTATCTGGAGCTTTGACAGCGTCGTAGAGCACAAAGATCAGCGCGTTGAGTGCGTTCTTACACCTTCATGAAAGCTACGGCCGGAGCGTAACCCACGTAATACAGAAGGTTGGCCGCGATCCGCATCGCCCAAGCCAGCTCTTGCAGGCGCCCGCTGACTCCGCACAAAAGCATGCTATCGGCCGTCCACCATAGGACGTAAGTCGCAAACACCACGGCCGAAAGCTGAGACAAGCCTTGCGAGCGATGAATCAGCCCCTTCTTGACCCGGCTATCCCAAAGATAAAACCCGCCTAAGCCAAACAAGAATAGCGTCTCATAGGTCCAAAAAAGGAGCCTCATCGAGCCGCCAAACACGCCCCACTCGCTGCACACCGCGATGATGATCGGGATGATAAAAGCCACGGCGATGCCCCGTGAGGGCTTGCGAGGCTGCCAGTACCGCAAGTAGCGCCAATCTCCGAAGATCACGAACGCGATCGAAAACCAACGCGCCACGCCTGCGGACAGGGTTCCGATTCCCAGCACCGTATCCGCCGTAAGCCAGGCGTCCAATGCGGCCACTGCGATAAGCAGCGCAACCCAATCCTTGCGACGCCCAGCGGCCTTGAGCGAAGGCCACAAAAACAGGAGTTGTCCTACCCACAGCAGCAACGGCTGCTGAATGGCGCTTCTATAAAACTGCTCTCCCAGCAAAAAGCTCATCATGGATGGGCTACCTTTCGTTGTTCGCCTGCAAGCCAATTCAGATAGGCGATGATCTCATCGACCTCTCGCTTTCGATCGTCCAAAGGCGCTTCGGGCCGATACGCAGGCATGGGCGTTCCCTTGCGAATCGAAAGCGGATCCAAGATCCACTTGGGCAGATAGGCAGGGTTGTAATACTGAGTGACGTTGATTGGCGCGTGCAGCTCGGGCCCCACTTTGCCCCCCTTGCCGTCGATCGAGTGGCAGCTCAGGCAAAAGGACTGGCACGTCGCGTAACCCTTTCGAACTCGCATCGAAGCCTTGCTATCCGGCACCCAGGGCTTCTCCACGGGCTCCGAAGACTCGATGTCCACGATCTGGTAGGGCCAACCGTGATCGCCTTCTTTAGCCATCTCAGCGTCGTGAAGGTTTTCCCAAACCAAGTAGAAGGGGCCTACCGGGGTGAGCACTTTTTTGCCTGCGACATCTTTGAGAACGCTGAACTCCTCGCGTCCCTTCCAAGCCGTAGCGAGCATGCCGTGATGCTCAGTAAGCCTCTTGGTGGGAATTACAGCACGGTAGCCGTCTTGGCAGACGAAGACCCATTCGGAGATTTCTTTCCACTTAGGCCCGAAGAGCTTCTCCATCGCCACCGGAATGGGCCAGCCTTGCGCCGTTTCGATTTTTCCCGAGTAAGGTTCTCGCACTTGTAAGTCGGAGCGGGGCTGCTGCTTGAGATCCGCCATGGGCGCTGCTTGCGCCAGGGTCACGGCCATCAGCAGAGAGGCGAACACCTTAAACCTCCACGGATTCGTGGCGCGTTTTCCCGCGCAGCGTTCCCAAGGAGTAAGACGTGTCCGTTTGCACCGTTTGATCGCTCGGACCCCGCGAGCACATGCACATATGGCGCCCCGTGGAGGTCACGAGCACGCCCTTGGCGCCGCCGGAGTCCATAACTTCTTCTGCGATCTCTTTAACGAGGTCCTCTTGGATCTGAAAGCGCTTGGACAGAATCTGCACGAGCCTCGGAAACTTCCCCAGGCCGATGATCTGGGTACCAGGCGCATAGGAGATGGCGATCTTCCCGTAAAACGGGAGGAAGTGGTGAGCGCAGAGCGAAAAATAATTAATGTCCCGGATGGTCACGATGCCGTGGTGATCACCTTTTACTGGACGTGTGGTCTTGAGCACCGTCGAGGGATCTTGGGTGTAGCCTTCTAGGAGCTGCTGATAGGCCTTGGCGATCCTAGGTTCGGCTTCAGCGGTATCGAACCAATACAGTGCGCGGGGATCTTGAGTGACTTTGGCTTTGAGCCAATCGACAAGCAAAGGAGTTTTATTTTCCATCCTTAAAGGCCTAGCACGGCCGTGAACGAGGGAAAGTAGAAAGTTTAGTGAATGGGAACCGGGCGCTGACCCTTGCGGATCAGCCACTTTTGCGAAACTGCTCCGTTGTCGTCATACTCCCACGACACTCCATCCCCATTGGGAAACGTGTCTTTGCGAGCGCTAAAGATTCCACGCGAGTCCACCACCACCGAAGTCGATGTCCCATCCACCTGCTTCCAAGTAAACGCTTTGACCTGCCCTGACTCAAACAACGTTCGCCAAACACGGCCGCCATCTTGCGTATTCCAGCCCTCCGAAGTCAGCACGCCGCGCGAGTTGTACGAGCGACCGACCTCTGTCCCATCCGGCATGCGCTCTTTGGTGTAGGTTCCGTTTTGGGGAGCGCTCGCCTTGGAGATCAACGTCCCGTAGCGGCGGGGCGCTTCTAGCAGGCGCGTGATCTCGGATTCCATGTCCTGCGCGTGAGGCTGGGTATAGCGAAACGACCTCGGTGCGCTGCTCGGCCTTGGGTTGTGACTCGATGGACTGCGACTGCTCGGAGCCAGAAGCGGCCGGATTGGCGACATGAGCTGCAGCGGGTTGGGTCAGCGGCGCTGATTGCGTGAGCGTCTGAGTCGCCGCAGCCGGCGGAACTGTGGCTGCTGTTTCGGTGACGATTTGCGAGGTGGAGCGCACGCCCACTAAAAGTCCGATGCCAAATCCGATAAAGACTCCCAGGACCAGACTGATCTTGTTCATGAGAGAAGTTTAAAGAGAGCCCGGAGTCTGGTCAACCAAACCGAGATTGGGCTTAAGGACACTCTTTGGGCGCTTCGTCTGCAAAGCTGCAACCGATGAGTTTCCGGAACTCCGAGTTCGCAAGCAGGATCCTGAGCACGCGACGTTCGTTGGTCTGCTTCGAACCGGCGCGATTCATGATCTCAGCAGCTTGCGGTGAATAGAGCATCGGGGGCATGGAGGCGAGAACAGCGAGACCTGCTGCACGCTTCTTCTCTGGAGTTGGGTAGCTTGTTTGAATGAAACGAGCGACGGCAATTGCACCGATGTAATCCGCCGCGGCTTCGGGGATTTGATCGGGAACGCTATTCTTATCTAAGATCCTTTTGGCTTGGGAGAGGTTTCCTTCTTCAAGCAGAGTTTCGACCGAAAGGATGTTCTCCGTGCCGCGCCCGGAGGCAAAATCCATCTCAGCAACCCCAGCATCCAGAGCAGGTCGATTCTTCTGAGCCCCCTCAGTCTGCCGACGATACTCTTGTTCTAGATCCACCTGAAAATAGGCTCGCTCGAGCTTTCCCCTAAAGGACTCCGAGGCTTTGATTGATTGAGGAGAGGCAAGGCAGCTTGCGATCTGAGGCGGAATCCAATCCGGCAAATGTCCGAGTTCATGGCCCAAGACAAACGCATCCGCCGCCGGATTGCTCGTTTTGGAGCGAGCAGCTCCATAGAGAATCTCACCTTCGGATAAGAACGCACCCTCTGGGGTGAGGCCCTTTTTTTTAGCTTCCTGCGCATCATAGATATGCAGGGGCGTAGTCTTGAGGGCCTTAGTCCAATCCTCTAGCGGCGAGCGATGCTCAGGTGCTGAGGACAGCTTGGGAATTTCGGTTCGCAGCTGTTCTTTTACTGATTGGCGCGTGTACTGAGGGGTCGCCAGCATCGGTGGGCGTTCGGCCGAAGGGGTTTCCTTCTTGGCAAACAGCCCGTAGTAGATGGCTTCGCAGCTCGTAGGAGACTTCTTACTGTAAGACTCATAGACGCTCTGAATGGACTGATACATCGAGAAATCTGCAGCGGCGGCAGCCGGTAGCAAAAGCGTAAGCAAGAAACCCATAGCGTGAACCATCCTTTATTTATCGGTCTTTGGGGCAGGGGCCTTAAGAAAGGCTCACTAGGCGATTATTCGCTCCTCTGAATCCGCTCTTTCCCGCTCGCGGCCCCCTGTGTTACGCCCTTCAACATCATGGAATCGCAAGACAAACCCCCTGTCGAAAAGCCCGCTGGCCCGCCTCAAAACTTGAAGGACATGAACGAGCTCGTATCGCTGTGTAAGCGACGCGGTTTCGTTTTCCAATCCTCCGAAGTTTACGGCGGCATCAACGCGTGCTGGGACTACGGGCCGCTGGGCATCGAGCTTAAGCGAAACGTCAAAGAGCTCTGGTGGCGCGCGATGACCGACCGCGAGGACATCGAAGGAATCGACGCTGCGATTCTCATGCACCCCAAAGTCTGGGAAGCCTCAGGCCACGTCGCTGGATTTAGCGATCCCATGGTTGATTGCAAGAAGTGCAAAGGCCGCTTCCGCGCCGACAAGATGGACACCATGCCCTGCGGGCTCAAGCCTTCCAAAATGGCCGGCCAGCACAGCGAATGCGAGCTCACGGAGCCGCGTCAGTTCAACCTGATGTTCAAGACTTTCATGGGCCCGGTCGAAGAAAGCGCCGCAGTCGTTTACTTACGCCCCGAGACCGCCCAAGGCATTTACGTCAATTTTCTCAACGTCCAGCAATCCGCGCGCAAAAAGGTTCCGTTCGGTATCGCTCAGATCGGCAAGGCGTTCCGAAACGAAATCACGCCCGGAAACTTCATTTTCCGCACCCGCGAATTCGAACAGATGGAGATGCAGTACTTCGTCAAGCCCGGCACTGACATGGAGTGGTTTGAGAAGTGGAAACAGACTCGCATCCAATGGCACCTGGATAACGGCATCCGCAAGGACAAGCTGCGCTTCCACGAGCACGGCCCAGGCGAGTTGGCCCACTACGCGCGGGCAGCGTTTGACATCGAATACGAATTCCCCTTCGGTTGGCAGGAGCTCGAGGGCATCCACAACCGCACGGATTTCGACTTAGGCCGTCACCAGCAGTACAGCGGCAAGAAACTGGATTACTTCGATGAGGCTAACAAGGAGCGTTATGTTCCTTATATCGTCGAGACCTCGGCGGGCTGCGATCGCACCCTGCTCGTAGCCCTTGCCGACTCCTATCGTTTTGACGGGGACCGCATTTGGCTAGAGATGCACCCCAACCTGGCTCCTTACAAAGTTGCTGTTTTTCCCTTGATGAAGAAGCCAGAGCTCTTAGAGTATACGTCCAAGGTTTACGGGGAATTAAAGAAGCGGTTCCGCGTTACGACCGATGACGCGGGATCGATCGGCAAGCGGTATCGCCGGCAAGACGAAATCGGCACGCCACTAGGGGTCACGATCGATTATGACACTCTCGACAAACACACGCTCACAGTCCGCCACCGCGACACGATGGAACAAGAAAGGATCCCTGCTGAAGGCCTCGTCCGCTACGTCGAAGAAAAATTCGGCAGCTGGCTCGATCGCCGCTAAAGCCAAAGGCAAAGCGGGCAAAGAACGTTTCGTCTATTCGTTCGGAGCAGGCAAGGCCGACGGAAACGAAGGCCTAAAAGATCTGCTCGGCGGTAAGGGAGCGAATTTGCATGGCATGACCAAACTCGGTCTGCCCGTGCCCCCCGGATTCACGATCACCACAGACGTCTGCGGTCACTTCTACAAAAACAACAAAGCTTATCCTAAGGGCCTAGAGCCCCAAGTCGCTAAGGCCCTCTCTCAGGTCGAGAAGATCATGCGGCGCAAGTTCGGCTCTTCCGAAAAGCCCTTGCTCGTCTCCGTGCGCTCCGGTGCGCGCGCTTCGATGCCTGGCATGATGGATACGATCTTGAACCTCGGCCTCAACGACGAAACGGTTCAAGGCGTGATCCGCGAGACGGGCAACCCGCGCTTTAGCTGGGATAGCTACCGTCGTTTTATCCAGATGTACTCGGACGTGGTGCTCAATATTCACGTCAATCAGTTCGAAGCAGCCCTCGAAGACATGAAGCATGCTCGCGGCGTCGAAGAAGACACCGACCTCTCCGCCGAAGACCTTCAAGAGCTGGTCAAGCAGTTCAAGTCCATCGTTCGCACGAGCGGTAAAGAGTTTCCGGAAGATCCTTGGGAGCAGCTCTGGGGAGCTGTAGGCGCCGTGTTTGGCTCTTGGATGAGCCCGCGCGCGATCACCTACCGCAAGCTCAACGACATCCCCGAAGCATGGGGCACGGCCGTGAACATCCAGTCCATGGTGTTTGGCAACATGGGCGATGACTGCGCCACGGGCGTCGCGTTTACGCGCGATCCGTCCACAGGCGAGCGTAAGTTCTTTGGAGAGTTCTTAGTCAACGCGCAAGGCGAGGACGTCGTAGCAGGCATCAGGACGCCGCAGCCGATCAATGCGGCCTCGCGCCACGCTTCGACCGAAAAGCTCCCGACCTTAGAAGAAGTACTGCCCAAGGCCTACGACCATCTGGTGAAGGTCTACAACAAGCTCGAAAAGCATTACCGCGACATGCAGGATATCGAGTTCACGATCGAGCGCGGAAAGCTGTTCATGCTCCAAACCCGCAGCGGCAAGCGCACGGCTGTAGCTGCGCTTAGGATCGCCACTGACATGGTTCGCGAGAAGCTCATCTCTAAGAACGAGGCCATCGGGCGCATCCAGCCCGAGCAGTTAGACCAGCTGCTACACCCAGGACTCGATCCCAAAGCCAAAAAGGACGTGGTCGCCAAGGGCCTGCCTGCCTCGCCAGGAGCGGCTTGCGGACAGATCGTATTCGATCCGGATACGGCTGAGCAGTGGTCCGAAGCCGGCAAGAAAGTTCTGTTGGTGCGTTTGGAGACCTCGCCTGAGGACATCCACGGCATGAGCGTCTCAGAGGGCATTCTCACCGCTCGCGGCGGGATGACTTCGCACGCCGCAGTCGTTGCGCGCGGTATGGGCAAGAGCTGCGTTTCGGGTTGCTCGGCGCTCAAGATCTCTTACGAGAAAAAAGAGCTCGTCGTCGGAAATCGCACGTTTAAGCAAGGCGACTTCCTGACGATGGACGGGGCCACTGGCGAGATCATCGCAGGCCATGTTCCTACGATCGCACCCACGCTTAATAAGGACTTCCAGGAGCTCATGGGTTGGGTCGATGAGATCCGCCAGATCCAGGTGCGCACTAACGCCGATACGCCGACTGACTCCAAGGTCGCGCGCAGCTTTGGCGCCGAAGGCATCGGTCTGTGCCGCACAGAGCATATGTTTTTTGAAGCCGAACGCATCGATGCGGTTCGGGAAATGATCCTTGCCGACAGCGCCGAAGGCCGCGAACGCGCTCTTGCCAAGATCCTTCCGATGCAAAAGGGCGACTTCAAGGGCATCTTCCGCGAGATGAAGGGCCTTCCGGTCACCATCCGCTTGCTCGATCCGCCTCTGCACGAATTCTTGCCTCACAAGGATTCGGAGATTCAGGAGCTGGCCAAGAAAATCGACGTGTCTTTCGATCGCCTCAAGCGCAAAGCCGAGAGCCTGCATGAATTCAATCCGATGCTGGGCCACCGCGGTTGTCGTTTGGGCGTGAGCTTTCCGGAGATCTACCGCACGCAGGTGCGCGCGATCATGGAAGCGGCATGCGAGCTCGTGCGCGACGAGGGCTTTAAGATCGTGCCTGAGATCATGATCCCTCTCGTGGGCGATTGGCGCGAGCTTCGGTTCGTAGGCGACTACTGCAAGGCTGAAGCCGAGAAGATCATGGACGAGTTCCAGCTTCGTGGCTCACAGCGCCTCACCTACTTGATCGGAACGATGATCGAGCTTCCGCGCGCAGCGCTCACGGCTGCTGAGATTGTCGCGCGATGACTCGAGCATGTTCTTGAAGGACTACATCGACGCCAAGATCTACGAAAAAGACCCATTCGCCACCCTGGACACCACGGGCGTAGGTCGCCTCATGAAGATCGCCATCGACGAGGGTCGCGCTGAGCGTCCGTCTCTGAAGGTGGGCATCTGCGGCGAGCACGGCGGGGACCCTAATTCGGTGCGCTTCTGCCATGACGCTGGCCTGGACTACGTGAGCTGCTCGCCGTATCGCGTACCGATCGCGCGCCTGGCTGCGGCTCAAGCGGCGATTTCAAATCCGCGCAAGAAAGCGGCCAAGAAAAAGGCAGCCAAACGGCGATGAAGATCACGCGCATAGCTGTTCTAGTGTTGGGACTCACGCTCTTAGGCACTGCTCCGCTCAAGAAGGATGCTGATCTCGACGCATGCAAAAAGCGCCGCAAGGCGATGGCAGACGCTTATTTCGCAGCTGCTCATGCGGCAATGGATCGATGCTTGGAGATCGCTAAAGAAGGTGGCATCCACACCGAATGCAGCTACCCGGGTCTCAAGGGTGGCTGGGAAGCCTGCGACGCTAACTAGCCCTATTTGCACGGCCTGAAATCTAGACTCTAAGTCCGAGTTTCGATCGCGAAACCCGCTTAAATGCAGGCACAGCTCTTGCTCTAAGGGGCGCAGCCAAACCAAGCGGCGTAGATGGACCTACCTCCCTCCTGTTAAGGCAGAGGGGAGGTGATCCGAATGAAGAAAAATACAGCTAGCCTGTATGCTTCTGTTCGGCTCAAGCTGGAAAAAACTGAAGTGAGGTTCTAACCCTCGGTATCCGCATCCGGAACCGTAGCTGGATCCGCGGTGAGCTGAATATCGGCATCAAATTTATCGCCCACATTAAATCCGCCAGGGCCGACAGTCCCTCCGCCAGGCAAGGTGATGTTCGGAATGCTAGGGATTGTTGGGATGGTTACCCCGCCAGGCAAGCCAGGAATGCTCACCGAGCCACAGGTGGGTTGAGGCATCCCGCTTGGGAAACAAGCGACATCCTCCATGGAGAAATTCGTGGCCGCTAAATTGTAGCTCGTATTATCCACCTGCAGGGGGTGCATCGTGGCCATGGCACAGCCCACATGGCCAACGCTCGAGTATCCGTGCTTGGTTGGAGAAGAGGTCGTACTTGTTGGAGAAGCCGCATGGACTTGCTGGCCGTATTGAACTGACCGGTCATGAAAAACCACCCGCGCTCGATGTGGTTTGTCGAATGGTCAATCCACTGCAAGCCCTCATTTCCCGCGGTAAACGTAACCCTTGTGGTGGTGTTGCCGTCGACTCTTTCGCCGTAATCCGCCCAGGCCGCTTCGCAGACCGAGTCTCGCGCGAAGTTTTCGAAGCCAACCGTTGGATCAGTGCAATCATTACCGCTACTGCCGAAGGTCGTTCCAGACACCGGAGTCTCGTCCGGAAGCTTGCGGTACTTATGAACATCCGCTCGTAGGTGAATCCGAGAGCACGCTAGCGACCAAGTCGGCCCAGGGTCTTTATAAAGGAACTTCAAGTACTGCTTAGCGTAGTAGGTGCCCACCCAATCGGTGAGCGGCACGACGTTGCTCTCGCGCTGGCCGACTTTTACGATGGCATCGCCCTTATGATTGACGGTGATATCCGCTTCGATCAGGTCAGATGCCCAACCGGTCCAATTCGCGGTCGTGGGAATTTCGAGCGTTCCCGTCGTTTCACCGAACTCGCCGTAAACCTTGAGCTTGTCGTGATTCTCATCCACGCGCATGTTTCGAATCGAAGGCCTCAGGATCGAGGCGTTCGTTGAAAGCTGTTTGAACGTAAGCCGTGCGCTACCACCCGGATCCAAGTCCTTTCCGGATTTCTTCATCGACTCGATGACTTCAGGGGCAGAGAAAGGACGCTGCTTGGGGGTCGGCGGCGAATATAGGTTTGCGCCCAATACGCGGTCAAAGAACCAGGTGGCAGCTTTTTCGGCAAAGCCTGTTCCCACCGTGGAGGTCCATCCTACGAATGTCCCTGCCTTTGCGGTTCCCATTGCAGCCCAGAACTCGTGATTCTCGTACGAGTCAGTCATGCTGTTGCACGCGTCCAGAAATACCAGCGCGTCTTGCGAAAAATGGAAATAAGTCGAAACGAACGAAGCGTTGAGCGCGATTCCGCTCTCGCCAGACGGTGTCATTCCGACAAATCCCCGCCCCGCCGCGATATCCGCTTTGTTAGCCGCACAAATCGCGGTTCCCTGGTTACACGGCCCACTGATGATGTCGCCCGTGATAAACCCGTATCTCCTCACGCCCGCCGAGTCCGCGTAATAAACACCGTGCGTGCTAAACCAAAACACGCCGAAATTCTGGATGCCGGTGCGAAAAAAGGCCATCGACGGATTGGTTTGCCCCGTGGGTTGATAGTGATGATCGCCCAACATTTGGCTGATCTTCGTGGCGGCGTTGGGACCGAGATCATTAATGTAAGCGATAAATGCTGTCGTCGAAGCAGGAAGTCCGAACTTAGGCGCGGCTTGCGCCTGAGCGGACGAAACGCTGCGATCGAGCAGACCAAAGACCGTTCGTTTTAGAGCGTCCGAAAGAGCCCACAGAGTAAAAGGAGTGGTTCGTGGAGCTGGAGCCTGAGCCCAAGGAGTTGCCAGCGGATTGGGGTCGCCCGTCTGATAGCCCACGCGATCAAAGTAAACGCCGATCGGGGTACCGTCCTTCATTCGAATCCAAACCCCGAACCCACCGGTGTCACCTGCATCAAACACGTAGGGAGAGGCTTTCACGCCTGCAATGATCTTTTGCGCACGAACCTGGTTAGAAGCCGCAGGTTCGTCGGCGTTTCGTACCAGGGTGCCGATGCTGCTAATAGCAGTCGCCCACTCGGCATCTGTGTAAGAAACCGAAGGAGCCATGGCTTTGGTCAGCTGGGTGGGGGTCAATGTAACGGAGCCGTCGCCTAGGCCCTTGCCGCCGGACTTGCCGCCCGAACAGGCGAAAGCCACGAACATGGCCACAATGGTAAACCCTCTAAAAACGACCCCTTGAAGCCTCATATTACCCCTTATAACCTTATCGGACTAAAACGCGCCTATATAAAGGATACAACGCGTTTGATGCGTATAGCCAGGATTCTTCCAACCTACAACCTATTGAAAGATTAACCTGAACTTAAATTGTTAATATCAATTTACTTTTTATCTTGCTCTGCGTCACGACTTCCCTTATTCTGTAGAAGATCGCTTCGATCAGGAGGACGTCAGATGCAAACCGAAGCAACGGCTCACACGCCGCTCTTTGTGTTCCTGAAACGGATTCTAGAAGATCAGGAGGCCCACGATACTGGGCCGCCCGTTTAACGGGACAATGACTTAGCCAACACAATTAGATGATCGAATAAATACAAAATTGACCTGAATAAGGAAAGCCACCCCAGCGCTTCGAGACGGCGGGAGCCGGAGAAATGGGCGGTGTGGGTGGATGATGTGGCCCTCTGGCGCTTGCTCCCATGATGGGACTCCGGAACCGGGCGGGCCCAACAAAAAATCGAGAACCCCGTGCCCAGAGATGAAATCCTGGCGCGGGGTTTTTCGTTTCTACCTCGCGTGCTATCCTAAACGTCCATGTCCACCTCCAAGCGCATCGCTACGCGAACCTGGGTGTTAGTCGCAGCAGTTTATGTAGGGCTCGCGCTCATCGCGTACGGCTGGACTTGGCGCGGACTTTACCGAGACGCCATTCAAGCGAGCGCCGGTCCGTACGAGCGCGCTTACGCAACGGTCGCGCAGATCTCGAGCTCCGGATTCTCGCCCCATCGAAAGTTCAATTTTACCTTGGGCGGCGTGAATCGCTCGTTCGTCGCTTTCGAGGATTTCTCGGCGCGCACAGACCTAGACTCGATGATGCAAACGGGGCGCACGTTCCTCATCGTTTTCGATCCATCTACAAATATCGTGCTTCAGATCGAAGACAGTCAACTCGGTAAGTTCGCTACGGATGATTCCTTGAGGCGCTTTCAGCGCACCACAGAAGCCAACTACGCCATCGCCTGGATCTCGCTCGTAGCGGGCGCGTTGCTTGCGTCCCTTCCGTTTTACTTATCTTTTTTGGAAGGCCTTTTTCGCAAGCGCTCCAAGAACAAATAGGCCTGCTTGTCTTCGATGAGCGGCATCGATGCAAACGGCAGCAGCAAGGCGCAGAGGATCGCCCACCACGCGTATCGGAGATTAAGCGCCGTACCCACGGGCCAATAAGCCAGCATGTACGCCCAGGCGCTTGTAGCAAGCGCTAAGCCGCCCCAGGCAATCTTCTTACGTCGCTTGATCACGATAAGAAGGACTAGCGGAATGGCCCAAAAGTACAGCCCGCCTCCCATCACCGCCCGACTTGCGAAAGCTGCAAAATAGGGAAAAACCACCTGCCACCTGAGAAAGCTTCGAACGACCCCAGCATCAGGCCGTCCACTTGCCGCATCAAAAAACCTAGGATCATAGATGTAGGTCTCGGAGTAGGAACCCACCGGATTGATGAAGTTCAGGAAAAACTGCGTTCTAAAAGCCAGATACTTTCCCGGAAACTTCGACACCGCCTCAAGCCACGCGTCCTTGAGAAATCGGTACTGCTGCTCCGTCTTGGCCAAGAAGAGCCCGCTGCTCACCATGCCGTTGGCATCCAAGGGATCGCGAAGCTGGTGCACCGCTTCGAAACCCACTCTCGAATCGCGCTCCCTGGGATAGCCCGGAAAAAGCCAATCCCCTGTTTGATAGGTCAGCTCACCCAAATCAAAGATCAAAACCTGCTGCAGCGGAAAGCTCCCCCGGTCGCTTACCACTACCGCCTGCAAAACTTGCGTTGCGCCAAAGAAACCCACTGCTAGCGAAAATGCGCCCGCCAAACTCGCTTTGAGATTTACTTTGCGACCCCAGAGCCTGAGTCCGACAACAGTCACCCAGAGGAGCAGCGGAAAAATCGCTGGCGCCGCATTGAGCCTTACGGACAAACCATAGAGGATCAGCGTCCCCGCTGCGATAAGGCTGGGCTTGGATTTTTCGGCCTCAGCGCGAGCGATCAGAGCGCATCCCAAGAGCAGCGCCACGCCCATGGAGACGTCTTTCCACACCATGGCCGAAACAGCCCAAAGCGGAGGAAACATCCCGATGCCCAGCACCAGCGCCGCACGCGTGCGCACATTGCGGCAAGTGAGCTTGGACCAAACAGCCAGAGCAGCCCAATATGCAGCTTGATGCAAAGCAAAGAGGAGCGCGGGACCGGAGTAGATCAGATCTAAAATCTTCCAGATCAGCCCCATGGATGGCGGATGCCAATCCGAGAATAGCCCCGATCTCGCCTCAGCTAACTGCTGAAGCGGATCGGGCGAGAGATAGCCTGGCCAAAAAACAAACAACGAAAGCAAAAATCCAAATCCAGCGGCCCACCAGTGCGAGCGAGCGCTCACTTGAGATTCACTTCCTGCATGCGCTTGATGTTGTAGTACAGCGAGTCGGTCATCGCGTTAGGCACTCGGCCCGCCGCAAATGCCGTTTTGAGATCTCGGATCGCCTCCGAGATGGTGTGCTTGGGCTCAAAGCCCAGCTCCTGAGCTATCCTTCGGGACGAGACATGGTAGCTGCGGTTGTCATCCGTCGGCACGCGCTTGATCGTGATCTGCGGGCCGATTTCTTGCCTCACTTGATCGGCTAACTGGTCGATCGTGTGATTTTCGTAGCCCGCGTTAAAGGGCCTTTTGTGAACTTTGCTGTGAGCCCAATCCAATGACTGCACGTAAAGATTGGTCATATCTTCGATGTGAATATTGGGACGCTTTTGAGCGCCGCCAAAAACCGTGATCTCTTTCTTGCTGATCGCGTGATTGGTGAGGATGTTGACCGACAGGTCCAGCCTCAGGCGCGGCGAATATCCACACACGGTCGCAGGCCTCAAGATCACGCAAGTCATCGAATCAGGAGCTGTTTGAATGAGGTAGTCCTCGCAAAGAGCTTTGTACTTAGAGTAGTCGGTCAGAGGCTCAAGCTTCAGATCCTCCGTCACTTCAGGTTCGCTCTTTAATCCGTAAACGCTTGAGCTCGAAGCGTAGATAAAGCGCTTCACGCCTGCCTTGATCGAACAATCCAGCAGACTCAAGAACGCATCGTAGTTAATCGTCTTGCTGAGATCAGGATTGAGCTCGTAGCTCGGATCATTGGAGATGCAAGCCAAGTGAATGACGGCATCCACGCCTCGCATCGCCTGCTGCAGCAAGGAAGCGTCGCGAATATCGCCTTTGATCTTCTCCAGAGTGCCCGGGCCTTGAGCGCCATCGAGGACCTTCTCGCCGTAAAGAAACAGATCCACGACCTTGACATGATGACCTGCCGCGACAAGTTTGGGCACCAAAACCGCACCCACATAGCCAGCGCCTCCAGTAACCAAGATCGTCTTTGCGGCCATAGTGTTTTATTATGGTGACTCAGTGCGGGGAAAACAACGCAGAAAGGCGATGCTCCATGAGCTTCACATCTCAATTCATTCAAGAGAGCATCGATATCCTCAAGGCGATACCAGCCGCCTCTATCGACGCTCTAGCTGAGGGTTTGGCGCAGACTCGAAAACGAGGAGGCAGGCTTTTTATTTTAGGAGTGGGCGGCTCAGCAGGCCACGCGAGCCACGCCGTAAATGATTTTCGGAAGATCTGCGAGTTCGAAGCCTATACCCCAACGGACAACGTCTCGGAGCTCACGGCGCGAGTGAATGACGAGGGATGGGACACGTCCTTTTCGGAATGGCTCAAGATCTCTCGGATCAAAAAGGAAGACGCGCTGCTCGTGTTTTCGGTGGGCGGCGGTAATGCAGCTAAGAACGTCTCGATGAACCTCGTCCGCGCCATCGATCTGGCCAAGCAAAAGGGCGCATCTATTTACGGCATCGTAGGCAAGGATGGAGGGCACACGGCTCAGAACGCGCAAGCGGTCGTCGTCATCCCGCCTTTGTTTGCTGATCGCATTACGCCTCACACCGAAGGGCTTTGCGCCGTCGTCTGGCACCTGCTCGTGAGCCACCCTTCGCTCAAAGTCATGCAAACCAAGTGGGAGTCCACGAAGTGAAGCGCCTTGTTTTCGTTACCGGCGCGGGCCGCGGCATCGGGCGCCACATCGCGCTTCATTTGTGCAAGTCGGGTTACGAAGTCGTAGGTTGCGCGAGGTCCAAAAAAGAGCTCGACTCACTCAAGACCGAAAGTGGAGGCGCCATTCGAGTCACCTCACTGGACGTCACCGATCCAGCCGCGCAACAAGACTGGTTCGAATCCGAGATCGCCGCGTCCAAAGCCCAGCCCTGGGGCTTAGTCACCGCTGCTGGGATCTTCGGTGCGATCGGAAGTTTCTTGGACGTTTCCCTAGACGAGTGGCGCGAGGGCATTGAGATCAACCTGTACGGATCCGCCTATTCCGTCAGAAGTTTTGCGAGCATCTTGAGGCAAAAAAAACTGCCTGGCCGCATCGTCTTGCTCTCAGGAGGAGGGGCGACCAAACCCATGCCTCAGTTCTCAAGCTACTGCGCATCCAAAGCAGGCGTCGTACGCTGGGGCGAGACAGTAGCTCAAGAGCTCAAGCCCCTGGGCATCACACTCAACTGCCTCGCACCGGGTCCTGTGAATACCCAGCTGACACAAAATGTCATCGCTGCAGGTCCCTCGCGCGCAGGCCAAGCCATGTACGACGCTACGGTCAAGCAGCTGAGCGAAGGGGGCCAAGATCCCCAGCCCGCCGCTGAGTTAACGCAGTTTCTTTTGGGCGATGAGTCACAAGCGATCACTGGTCGACTCATCTCCGCGGTTTGGGATCCCTGGAAGAAATTCTCTCCTGCTAAAAAGTGGGACGCGGAGCCCGACCTTTACACACTGCGCCGCGTAGTTCCGCCCCAGGATTGACGCTGGCCGGCCTGTTTAACTTCCTTTACACTTTTTAAGATGAAAGTAGCAGTAGTCACGGGAGGTGCCGGCTTTATCGGGAGCCACATGGTGGACCTCCTTTTGGCCAAGGGCTATGAAGTCCGCGTCATCGATGACCTCTCAGCAGGCAAAGAAGCCAACCTCGCCGGAAAAAAGTCGCCCTCGAAGTCACCGATATCCGTAACTTGCCGGCCACGAGCTCCGTGTTCAAAGACGCTGAGCTGGTTTTTCATTTTGCGGGCAAGGGCGATATCGTCCCCTCCATCGAGCAGCCCGTCGAATACCTCTCGATCAACGCACAGGGCACAGTACGCGTGCTTGAGTGCGCCAGAGAAGCGCGCGTGAAGCGCTTGGTCTACGCCGCGTCTTCCTCCTGCTACGGGCTTGCCACCGAACTTCCCACCACGGAGAACGCTCCCATCCAACCGCAGTACCCATATGCCTTGAGCAAGTACCAAGGCGAGATGGCGGTGCTTCACTGGGGACAGGTTTACGGCCTGCCCGTCAATTCGGTGCGAATCTTCAACGCTTACGGCCCGCGCTCAAGCACCAAAGGCGCATACGGAGCGGTGTTCGGGGTTTTCTTGAGGCAAAAACTCGATAACAAACCATTCACCGTCGTCGGTGACGGCCAGCAGACGAGAGACTTTGTTTTTTGTACGGACGTGGCGCGCGCGTTTTTGAGTGTCGCGCAAAAGGCTGCGCCCGGAGAGATCTTCAACCTGGGGTGCGGCAAACCCCAATCCATCAATCGCCTCGTGCAATTGCTGGGAGGACCCGTTGTTTACGTGCCCAAACGCCCGCGCGAGCCCGACTGCACATGGGCCGACCCAACTCGGCTTAAGAAGCTAGGCTGGGCGCCTCGCGTTTCGTTTGAGGATGGAGTGGCCGCCATGCTCGAGCAAATCGAGTACTGGCGAGATGCTCCGCTTTGGGATGTTCAGAAGATAGCCCAGGCGACAAGGACCTGGTTCGATCGTTTTTCCTAAGCCTATGGAAGACAAGAATCCACGCCGCAAGATCAAGTCCCGCGAAGAAATCGTCAAACTCGTGGGCAAGCGACCGCGCAAAAAAACCGTAGCGATGTGCCACGGGACATTTGATGTCGTTCACCCGGGCCACATTCGTCATTTGATGTACGTCAAAGACAAGGCCGATATCCTGGTCGCAAGCCTGACCTGCGACGCTCACATCAAGAAGGCCAATATGAGGCCTTACGTGCCTGAGGAGCTTCGGGCGCTCAATCTCGCCGCTCTTGAGATGGTCGATTACGTCGTGATCGACCAGGAGCCCACTCCGCTTGAGAACATCCAATTCCTGCAGCCAGATTACTTCGCAAAGGGTTCTGACTACAGCGACGGCACCAATCCCAAAACCCAAGAAGAGATCCGCGTGCTTGAGGAATATGGCGGCGAAGTCCTCTTTACGCCTGGAGACGTTGTGTACTCTTCCTCGCAGATCATCGAGCGTCGCGGCGGGATTCGGCTAGCGAGCGAAAAACTCAAAGTCCTCATGGATTCGGAGGAGGTCACATTTGATGACCTTCGAGGTGCGCTAGATAAGTTCGCCGGAATCAAAGTTCATGTGCTGGGCGACACGATCGTCGACTCGTACGTCTACTGCAGCATGGTGGGCAGCGGGTCCAAGACGCCCACGCTGAGCATCAAGGAGATCGAGAAAAAGACTATACCGGTGGTGCGGCGATTGTGGCCAAGCACTTAGCCAAAGCAGGTGCGTCTGTGCGCTTCAGCACGGTCATGGGCGATGATCCTCTCAAGAAATTCGTGCTCGATGACCTCAAGAAAAGCGGGATCGAGTGCGATCCGATCATCGATAAAACCCGGCCTACGACGCAAAAGTGTTTTTACATCTGCAACGACTACCGCCTACTCAAAGTGGACCGAGTCGACAACCACCCGATCACCGACAAGATGATCGCTTCGTTCTCAGCCGAGCTTCAAAAGTCCAAGGACTATGGAGCGGTGGTCTTTTCGGATTATCGTCACGGCATTTTTTCTAAGACCACCGTGTCGCGCCTCACGAGCGCCATTCCCAAGGGGCCGCTCAAGGTCGCCGACAGCCAGGTCGCCAGTCGCTGGGGCAATATCTTGGACTTCAAGGGCTTTGATCTCATCACCCCCAACGAAAAAGAAGCTCGCTTCGCTCTAGGCGATCAGGACACGGTTGTCAGACCCATGGCTCTGCAGCTCTACAACCAGGCCCAATGCAAATACCTCACGCTCAAGATGGGCGAAAAGGGAATGCTCGCTTACCGCCCGGGTGTCGAGGGCGATCCGCGGAGATTTTTCACCATCGATGCGTTTGCCGAAAAAGTCGCTGATGCTGTTGGCTCGGGCGATGCACTGCTTTCGTACGCGACCTTGGCGCTCGTGGCCACGCAGTCCATCTGCATCGCCTCGATCTTAGGCTCCATCGCAGCAGCTCTCGCATGCGAAACGGACGGAAACCTTCCGATCGGCCCAAACGAAGTGCGTCGCAGGATCGAAGAGCTGGAGAAGCGCTGCACTACCGATGAAAATCGCAATCGTGGGCTTAGGCACTCAAGGAAAGAAACGTCTGGCCGCAGCAGGCTCCGACGCCGTTGCCACGATCGATCCTGCTAACCCCCAGGCCCAGCACAAAGACATCCAAGACGTGGCACTCTCAAGCTTCGATGCGGCACTCGTTTGCACCCGGAGGATGCAAAGCTGCCTTTGCTTAAGTATCTTTTAGGCAACGGCAAGCACGTGCTGGTCGAAAAGCCCCTGCTCCATAAAAACCCGGCGGAGCTCGACGAGTTGCAAGACCCAGCCCGTTCTAAGAACGTACTTTGCTACACGGCCTACAATCACCGATTCGAACCGCAAGTCTTGGCGCTTAAAAAGTCGTGGATTCGGGCGCTCTGGGAGATCTCCATCACGCCAAGCTGCTCTACGGAAACGGCACCGCCCGCGACGTACGAAACTCCGCTTGGCGCGACCAGGGCATGGGCGTGCTCTCAGACCTAGGCTCTCACCTTCTTGACCTGGCATGCATGCTGTTTGCCGACACGCCGGGAGATCTCAAGGCGATCTCCGTGCGCCGCAACGAGAACCGCGCTCCAGATCATGCTTTTTTTTGGGGCCAGTGCAAAAAGACGGCGCTCTATTTCGAGACGAGCCTGCTTTCTTGGAAGAATGAGTTTGGAATTGAACTCGTCGGCGAACAGGGCTCGGCCCACGTGCAAGGTCTCTGCAAATGGGGCAAGAGCACGCTCTCCGTTAAGCACCGGGTGTTTCCGAGCGGGCGGCCCAAGGAAGAACTTAGTGAGGTCGAAGCAAAGGACCCCACATGGAGTGCCGAGTACGAGCACTTCAAGATGCTCTGCAAGAACCCCAAAGCTCACAAGAGCACAGATGCGTGGATCCAAAAATCGCTCAACGATGTGTGGAGAACCGCCCCATGAGCTTTGATCGCTTTGAGACTTTCAATTTCGACCCGAAGAACCCCGGCAAAAAGCCCACGCTCGCCCCGGCGCAAAGCGTGGACTCTCAGATGGCGCAAAAACTCTATTTCGCGATGCTTCGATTGAGGCGTTGCGAGGAGCGGCTCATTGCGGAGTACCATCCGGCAGACGAGATGCGATGCCCCGTGCATTTTTGCGTGGGCCAAGAAGCCGTGCCAGCGGCGCTATCGACGCTTTTAGGCAAAGATGATTATCTTTTTTCGCATCACCGCTCTCACGGCTACTACCTGGCAAAAGTCCCTACGATGGATGGACTTTTCGCGGAGCTCTACGGCAAGGCAGCTGGCGCAAGCGGCGGCAAGGCAGGCTCACAGGACATCTCCATGGCCGAGTGCAAGTTCTTTAGCGGCGCGATCTTAGCGGGCGCTGTTCCCATCGCAGCTGGAGCTGCGTTTGCGCTCCGTGGGAGCGGCAAATGCGCTGTTACGGGGGCAGGTGACGGAGCGCTGGATGAGGGCGTGTACTGGGAGGCGCTCAGCTATGCCTCGCTCATGAAACTGCCTTTGGTGTTCGTCTGCGAGAACAACGGTTACTCGACGTTCTCGCCTCAAAAAAAACGCAGCCCAACGAGTAATATCGCCGAGCGCGTAGCCGCTCTGGGCATCAAGACTAAGACTCTTTTCGGAAACGACGTCCTTCAGGTGTACTCCGATCTCAAAGAAGCGATCGCTCACGCGCGAGCGGGCAAGGGTCCCGTCTTTTTGGAAACCTTCACCTATCGCTGGAACGGGCACGTAGGCCCTGAGAACGACGACGTTAATCTTTACCGTCCTGCCGAAGAGCTGGCTTACTGGAAATCTCTTTGCCCTATTGCGCTGCTCGAGCAACGCGTGGGTGACTCGCCTAAAAAAGAAATGCTCTCTCGCATCGAAGCTGAGATCGAAGGTGCGTTCAAAAAAGCTAAGGCGGCTCCGTTTCCAAAGCCTGGGTCGTGGGAAGAGTCCAACTTCAGCCACCAGAGCCCTGCTGCAGACAAATTGCTTGTTGAGGAGCGAAGCCTGGATTTTGACCAACACCAGCGCGAGCTGATCCCGGGGCCCTACTGATGAAAGAACCAAGCGCACCTCAAAAACGCGAGCTCACTTACGGCGCCGCCATCCGCGAGGGCATGGACCAGGCGCTGAGCCTCTCAAAAGATGTCGTGCTCTTTGGTCAGCTCGTGGACTACAAATCGGGGGTTTTCGGGACGACCACGGGCTTGGCCGAAAAACACGGGTTAGACCGAATTCATGATTTCCCGGTGTCCGAAGCCTGCATGACATCCGTTGCCTTGGGAGCGGCTGTTGCGGGCATGCGCCCGGTGATCGTTCACCAACGTATCGACTTCATGATGTACGCCATGGACGCGATCGTGAATTGGCTCTCGCTTTGGTACTTCAAATCCGATCGCAAGTCCTCCGCCCCCGTGACCATCCGAGCGATCATCGGCAAAGGCTGGGGCCAAGGCCCGCAGCACTCCAAGAGCCTGCAGAGCTGGTTTGCCCACATGCCGGGGCTCAAGGTCGCTATGCCCTCCACCGCCTACGACGCCAAGGGTCTGCTGCTTGAGAGCATCTTTGGACAAGATCCGTGCATCATTTTGGAGAGCCGCTCCTTGTTCTCGATGACCAGCCACGTTCCGGAGCAATCCTACCGCGTGCGCTTTGGCCAGGCCGCTGTGCGCAGGCCAGGCAAAGATCTCACGATCGTAGCCCTAGGTTACCTCGTGCCGTTGGCACTAAGGGCCGCAGACGAGCTAGCAAAAATGGGAATCGACGCCGAGGTGATTGACCCCAGAACTGTTTCTCCTTTGGATCGCCCCACCATCTGCGAATCCGTGGCACGCACGGGACGTCTTCTGGTCGCTGACCCTGGCTGGAGACAAAGCGGGTTTGGTGCTGAGATTATCGCTACCGTCATGGAGTCCGTGGGCGACCGAGTCAAATCAAAGCCCGTACGGGTTACCTTTCCGGATAGCCATACGCCGATGTCTGTCACGCTTGAAAAAGAATTCTATCCCGACGAACAGACTCTCATCCGCGCCGCGCGGCAGATGCTCGGGAAACCC
>JBGAWT010000016.1:0-26749 GCA_044227445.1 Bdellovibrionia bacterium
ATTGACGTTGCTTAAGGTCGACAGAGCCAAGGGCCCTGGTTGAGGAATATCCACCGCGCCCGCGACCTGAAAGAGGCCAAAGGCACAAACGAGTGCAAAACTACCCCGAATTACCCCCCTCGTCATGAACTCAATCCCCCACCAAAATAGTCTAATATGTCTAGAGAGAGAGTGCAAATTCCCCGATAGAAGGAATCAGGTGCAAATCGGATCTCTAAAGTGCTGAATTTAAAAGTAAACATTCGCAACTAAAATGATTTATTAACGGCTATCCTTATATTCCCTGAAAAATGAGGCGATCAGGCCCCGATTTGAAAGGCCAACTTCTCCTGAATCTGCTGCAGGATATCCCGCAAAAGGGCCGTAAAGGCCTCGCGATGAGTCTGCTCCATTTTCATGAATCGCAGACCCAAAAGGCGGGTCATATTGCCCGACTCAGGGGCGATCTCATCGGTCACGCGGCAGACCAGGCAATCCGCCTCGATGTTCCAAGGAAACCAGCCTCTCGCATCGAGCAACAACCCCACTCGCTCGCCGGCCAGTATCCTTTGGGCAATGGGGTTTTCGGTCGAAATCAACGCGCCATTAGGGCTCAGGTTGCGCACCTCAAAAACCATCGTTTCAGAACCCTCCGGAGTCTGAACGATCGCCTTGAGCGGAAATGTCGAGATGTCAGCCGCAGCGGGAATCCTCGGATAGCGACGAATGTAATCCGTCGGAAAACGCCCGTGCTGATTCACGAAGCGAGTCAAAGCCTCTTTGAGCTTGGGTTCCATCATGAATTTCAAACCCATGAGCTTAGAAAACAGCGTCGCTTCTTTTGAGATCAAAGCATCTGTCTCGAACTCCCAAGCTTGAGCGCCGCTCTCAGAGCTGCGCAACCGGCATTTCACTCTTACCTTGCGACCAAAATACTGCTCTTCTTTGAGTGGCCCCCAAGGAAGGCCTGTCACTCCATACGCGCTCACCTGCTGATCGATAAACTCGAGCTGAGTATTACCCTCAGTGACATAAAGATCCCCGCGCACGAATACCGGCGCGAAGGGGAGATTGCCTGTCTTTGCGGTCTTTTGCGGAGGTCCGGCCATCCTATGTTCTAGGTTACGGGAGGCTGGAGGGACGCGGTAGAGGCAGGAAATGCCCAGTGCAGTCTCCGGAACCGTTAACCGCTAGCCGTTACCCGGCTAACCGGGATGGACCAAGCGATAGACCATACCACCCAAGCGATGAGCAGTTTGTTGAGCGTCTTGAACCTTGAGGATCTGAAGCAAAGCTTGAGTCTCTCTGAGTGATCCGAACGCGATCGAATAGAATCTCCGTTGCTCTGCTCGTGAGGGTTTACCTGCTCCCTCCGCTAAATTGAGCACGATACTCAATGCTGCTCTCTCCAATTGATCTTTGATGAAGTGCTTGGCCTTAATCCCCTCGCATTGAGCGTAGAGCTGAACGGCTAAGTCATAAGCCAGAAAGTTACGAACCATCTTGAGTCTCCTTTTTGGGCATTTTTGAGCCCTCACTCAGCTGAGGGGCTTCAAAAATGCCCAAAAAGGAGACAAGCAAATGATCCAAGGTTTTCTGGCTTATGACTTAGCCGTTCAGCTTCATCGCAAAGTAGTGGTGATGGAGCTTGGCCATCGCATCAAAGATCAATTGGAGAGAGCTTCCCAAAGCGTGGTTCTCAATTTAGCGGAGGGCTCAGGCAAACCAACTCAAAGAGACAAAGTCAGGTTCTATGCAATCGCGTTTGGTTCACTCAGAGAGGTCCAAGCTGTATTTGATCTGATTCAAGTCAAAGATGAGGTGACGATTGATCTCGTAGATCATCTGGCAGCTTGTGTCTTCAAGCTTACTTACGGTCACCGTCGACCGTAGCCGGTACCGTTAACCGGGATCCGTTAGCGGTTAACCGTTCTTCCCATATCAATTCTTTTAAAATCTTAGCGTAAGCATTCCATGCATCAACCCATCGTGGTTGTAATGGAACGACACGGCGACAAACCTTCCAAAGATGAGGTTCGCGGCTCCCCTAAAACCATCGGCCAAAGGATAGGTGCCTTGCAGCACGCGGAATCCATAACCCGCGGAGAACTGAATAAACGCGATTCGAAAGCCCAGACCAGGAACGAGATTCAAACCCATGTTCGGGCCAAACGTCGTAGAGCCGTCCACCGCAGCAGTCAAAATGGAGCCTAAATCCGCCGCGATCCCAAAACCCGTCGGCAAGGGATAAGCCAAAGCCGTAATCTGCGCGCCGACGCGAATCGGGCCGCGCGGGTTAAACAATAACCCCACCTGGTTGCAAGAAACCGAAATTCCATTGGCCAGCGTTGCTGAGCACGAAGTGCCAATGGCTAGGCGAATCGGAACGATATTGAAGCCTAGTCCCGCGCGAATCGAAGGGCTGGTCCAACCGGGTAGCGCGGTCTCAAAACCGAGCTGGCCTCCCAGAAAACCCGTGCCCAGCATGAGATGAGCACCCGCAGTCGTGGGATTAAATGTGGTGGTATTGGTCAGACCCATCAACTGAACTTTGACCCGATGATGAGCGTGCTGAATGGCGGCATTATCACGCAAGCCATCTAAGACCGAAGGCGTCGAAACTCCAGCGCCCACAGGCAGATAATGGAACTCCTCGCGAAGCGCTGCGGCGCGGGCGGAGGAGAGCTCTAAGAAGAAAATCAACAGGGCTGCAAAACCCTGATTCAGCCGCCTCATTGTCGTCCCCCGGTAAAAGACTAGGCCCGTTCGTGCGCGATCTCGCGCAGCGCTTCGGTAATTGTACCGAGTTGCGGGACGCTTGCCATCTCGAGGTTGTCAGCCAGCCCGATGCCCGGCACAAATGCGCCAGCCAGCAGGCGGGGACGAGCTTCGAGCTCGTAAAAGAGCTCATCTACCGTACGACGCACTAGGTGCTCGCCAAAGTTCGTGACTTCGGTGTCCTAGTTCACGAACAAGAAGCGGCCCGTATGACGAATCGAAGAAGAGATCGCCTCCCAGTCATAAGGCCACAGGGTTCTCAGATCGATCACTTCAACCGAAATCCCCTCACCTGCCAAAGCCTCAGCGGCTTGTGCGCAGATCGGAAGCGTTCGGCCATAGCTCACGACCGTCACATGATCTCCCGAACGCACGACCTTAGCCTTGCCCAGTTCGACGGTGTAATCCGTCAGCTCAGGCCAGCGCGGCTTCCACTTAGTACGATCGCCCAGCGGAGCGTCGATCATCTCTTTGAGCTGCTTCTTGCCTTCGGCCGTCAGCGCAGGCTCGCCCGGAATCTGCTCAGCGCCCTCGATACGAAGAAGCGCTTTGGGCTTCAAGAACATCGTAGGGTTTGGCTCCTTGAGGCAAGCCAGCATTAAGCCGTACGCATCCAAGGGATTGGATGGCATGACGATCTTGAAACCTGGAATATGAGTCGCCGTCGCATCAAACGAGTGCGAGTGGTAGATCGAGCCGCGGATGCCGCTCCCCACTGGCGTCATGATAGTCATGGGCAAGTGCCAATCGCCATTGGACGTCCAGCATTGCATGCCCGCGATCTTCAAAAGATCGATCGTGTTGTAGATGTAGTCGCAGAACTGGATCTCGGCCACGCAGCGGTTGCCAGCAAGCCCCAAACCGATCGCAGCGCCTACGATGCCACGCTCATCCAGCGGAGCATTCCAGGTCTTGGTCAAACCTTGAGTGGCAGTGAACACGCCTCCCAGAGGCGGACCAACGTCTTCGCCAAAAATATCGGTGACGCCGAGATTTGTTTCGCCGTAGTGAAGGGCCATGCGAATGGCCTGCGCCATAGTTGCCATTTTTTACCAGTACTTCCCTTTTTGCTGCCAATAGGTGTTGTCGTAGATCGTCGAGCCGTCAGGCTGAGGCTCCTGCTTGACCTGTTGGGATAAGCGCAGAAACTCCTCGGTGTAACGAGCGCGCACGGCATCCATCTCCTTGCGAGTGAGCAGGCCTGCAGATTCGAGCTGGCTCTCAAACACAGTGAGGCAATCGACTTCCTCAGTCACGTAGTTGCAGCCGGTTGCGGAGCTATGCCCGTAGAGCCGCGATACGCGCGCTTCCATCAGAACGGGCTTGCGCTCCGTGCGGATGTAATCCATCGCTTCTTTGATCGCGAACCACGCCTCTTCGACGTCGTTTCCGTTAATATGCATCGTCTTCATGCCAAACGCCTTGCCGCGGTCCGCGATCACGCGGTCGCCGTGCTGCGTGTTTGCAGGAGTGGAGATACCCCACTCGTTATTCGTGACGATGATAAGGTTAGGAAGCTCATTGCCAGGCCGAGTGGACCAAACCAAGCACGAAGCAAATTCGCCTTCGGCCGATCCGGCGTCGCCGCCATTGACGATCGTGATGCCTTTTCCGCCATGGCGCTTCTGGGCGATGCCCGAGCCAATGGCCGTGGCGTACTGAGTTTCGATCGTTGAGGTGACTGGAACGACGTTCCACTCGCGCTTGGAGAAATGATTGCCAAAGTTGCGGCCGCCTGAGTACGGATCCATCGCCGTGCTCTTCATCTGTCGAAGCGGATCGATGGGATCGATTCCCATGGCAACTAAGATGCCGGCCGAGCGGTAATGCAGATGCAGGAAATCGTGATCCAAACCCTGACCCTTGTGAACTTGAAGGCCTAGCGGAATATTGAATGCCTCTTCGCCCGGACCGCCGATCCAAAAGTAGCCGTCCGATTGCTTGTACATACGGATGAGGCGCTCTTCCAGAACGCGAGTCTTGACCATCAAATCGTGGATCTGCTTGAGCAGATCGGACGACAGCCTGAACTTCTTCGAGGGTGTTTTAGAGGAGGAACTGCTGGGTTTCGTGCGCACGGCTTCCCTTGAAGGATCTCGTGCCGCTTCAATCGACTGGAGCATAGTCTGGATTTAACGCAACTTAGGCCAAAACCCAAGATCGGAAATTTGACGGTAGGCGTGAGTTGCCGCTTGTAGATGGGCCAGGAGCGCGGTACCAAAAAGGGAGATGGAAATGAGCCAAGCTCAAAGCCCGCTGGCAGCCAAGCCGCATTGGTATCGGGGTTTTATCCAAGGAAAGACGCGAGTCGTCTTGGCCTGGGTATTTGCTTTAGCCCTGGCCTTCTCGGCAAAAGAAGCCCCTACGTGGCCTGGCATCGTTTTAGGATTCATAGGCGCCTCGCTGAGGTTTTGGGCCTCAGGCTTTTTACGCAAAGACACCCGTCCTGCCGTTGGCGGCCCCTACTCGATTATTCGAAATCCTCTTTATCTTGGCACTTATCTTCTGGCACTGGGCACGGCCCTCTCTACCCAGAACTACTGGCTGCTTGGCATCATTACTGTGCTTTTTGCGGCCGTGTATCACTACATTATCTTGGACGAAGAAACGAAGCTGGCCCGCCTCTTCGGCGAAGCCTACGCCAAGTATTGCGACTTGGTGCCCCGTTTCTTTCCACGCGTGTGGCCCCCTTTAGGTGCCGCGCCGCGCGAGGCTCTGCAAGCCGTGAATCCGGATCCTGAAGCGGCGACATTTTCATGGGATCTCGCGTGGAAAAACCGCGCTTACGAAGCCTACGCATCTTGGATCGGACTGTTTGGCGCCGTATGGGTCGCCTCTCTGATCTGGGCTTATATCGCTCAGTAACTACTTCTTAATCGACATCAAGTAAGCTTCGCAGGCTGACCTAAACTCGGGGTCTCGGGGATCAAAACGCGGCGTGCTCATAGCAGGTGCAGCTTGATGAGCGGAGAGAATATCCACACTCTGAGCGCGCGGAGTTGAACGCGCGGGCTTAGCGACCAATACCGATGAAAGCTTCTTTTTTGCCAGCAAACCTTCGGGAACCCGAAGCCCAAGCGCAAGCCCGGCAAAGGCCATCAATACGAAAGTAAGAATCGAGTAGATCACCCGTTGGCCGAGATCGTCGCCTTTCATGATCAGGTCCCGCCAGGTGCGGTAGCAATGGCGAACTTCGCAGCCCCCGACTTCTTGGCCCGGTCCATCAACTCGATCGCACGACCGAGCAGCGCTCGCTGATCACCTTCTAATACCACCAACTTAGACTTCGAACGCGAAAGAGCTTGAGTCAAAACGCGCTCCAACTCTCCCTTGGCCTCATACCTCACGTCAGCGCCATTGACCTGGGTGCGGCCGTCGGGTCTGAGCGTGATCACCACCCCTTCGCTTTCAGCTGCCGAAGCGGATTGCGAGGCCTTAGGAAGCTGCACATCCACTCCCATTTGCGACAGCACGCTACTGGTGACCATAAAAATAATGAGCAAAACCAAGAACACGTCGACAAGCGGAGTGATGTTGATCTCCGAGAGAATCTCGTCAGAACCCAATTCGGAGTCATCGTCCGCGAGGGCGAGCGTCTTAAGCGCCATGCTGCCGCTCCGACTTGAGCAGCTCGAGCAGCTCTTCGGTCTGCACGCGAATTTCTAGAAGAACCCTGCCCAGCCAAGTCTGAAAGCTGTTGAAAGCCAGCACTGCGAGCACGGCCACGATGATGCCGGTTGCAGTGGCGATGAGACTTTCGGAGATGCCCGCCGCGACTACCGAAAATCCGCCCGCTCCGCTTTTGGCCATGTCATGAAAAGACCGCAAGATCCCCACGACCGTTCCAAACAGCCCCACAAAGGGTGCAGCACTGCCGATCGTGCCCAAAATCCAAAGGTTGGACTTGAGCTCTTGATTGATAAGCTTGCGGCGACGCTCAACAGCTTCCATCCAATTCGCGCGCAGCCGCTCATCTTTGGCATCCAACCGGTCCAAAGCAGTAAGCAGCAAGATCGCTGTAGGAGTCTGGGTATGCTTGCGGCAAAGCTCTCTCAATCCCTCATGCGAACCGCGCAAGAGCTGCTCAAACGCCGCGACTTTGAACTCGCGAAGATCGGATCCGAGTTTGCGATAGCGCCAGATTCGCTCCGCCGCGATCGCCCAGGTAGCGAGCGAGCAGATGAGCAAAGGCCACATGGTCCAACCGCCGGATTGAAAGAGGTACCAGATCGACATATCGACGCTCACGGTAGACAGGCGGGAGAGCGATGTCAACCTTCTGGATGGAGAGATAAGCCGAACTCAAACTTCACACTCAAACCGATTCTGATAGAGTGTTTTCGTGCGAAACATCACTGTTTTATTGGCAATGATTTTGGCGGCTCTTTCCTGCACTCGAAGCGGACCTACCGCTGTAGAGCGAAAACCAGGCGCTCGCATCTTCCTCTTTGATTGGAAAAAAGCCTCACGCCTGGAGATCCTACGCTGGAATCCGGAGACCAATCAAAACTGGTCAGCTCGCTTAGACAAGGACCTCGTCGGAAGCTGGTCCATCGAAGTGGGTCCAGACGGCTCGAAGCCCCAAGATCCATTGGCTCACCATAAGCTTGTTGAGCACCTGATGGACTCGCTGACGACACTGACCTATCGAGCCCCCGCAGCGCCAGGCTCGCTTGAGAGCTACCAGCTCACTCGCCCTACAACAGCACTCCGCTGGGAATCCGAAGGACATCGCTACGAGCTTAAGCTCGGCGCACGAACGCCCGACAACCAGGCTTCGTTCGCTCAAATCGGTGACGAGGCGCAAGTGATCGAGGTTAACGGCGCGGCCTTAGAACTGCTCACTCAATTCAACCGCTGGGATCGCCTCAGGCGTCAGACCTGGTCGGTGCTCGACCTGGATGACATTGACGAAGTGGAAGTTTACAAGGGCAAGAAGCAGCTTTCGCTCTACGCACAGCGCGCAGGCACCAAATGGGAAGACAAGAACGAAAAGCCTCTGCCCTCTAAACTGGATTTTGGCACACAGATTGAAGCCTTCACACACCTCCAGGTTCTGTCATTCTTAGATGAAATGGGTGCCAAGGAGCGGGCCAAGCTCCAAAAGGAACTCGATACAGCTCCCGATTTCGCGCTCGTCTTCAAAGATCGCTTCGGCAATCCCAACCGTTTTAGGGTCATGAAAAAAGGCGATCGCATCTTCGGAATGCAAAGCGCGAGACCCAGCGGACTTGTGGAACTTTATCCAAAAACCCTGGAGTTCTTCGGGAGCGTCCTGCGATGAATTCCAAGACCGAGCGTCGCCACGCCATCGCGATCATCGCGCTGTACCTGGGCGTCCGGTTAGGACTGGACTTCGTGCTCTGGCGCCAAATGAGCCCTTACGCAGCTTACGTGTTTGAAGCAGCGCTCGTCTTTTGGGCCTGGCGTGTATTTCAAAAGCACTTTCACGCCTCTTTCGTACCAGGAACATTCACGTTCCTGGATTTTCTGCTTCCCCTGCTCATGGGGTTCGCAGTTCACCGCCTCGCTTTGTTTGCGCACATCCCGATCCCATTTGATCTGAGCGGATGGGAAACGCGTTTTTTGCTCTTGGCCCTTGCCCCAGTTTTGGAGGAGCTCATCTTTCGAGGCGCCCTGTGGGAAGGCCTCCGCGCGCTGGTTAAAACCAATTCAAATATTCTCATTCTCACGAGTGCAGTCTTTGCCGTCGGGCACTTTCAAGCACTCTGGAGCGTGCCCGAATCCTTTCGATCGTTTGTTTTGTACCAAACGCTTTATGTCTTGGTGCTGGGACTTGCTGCGGGTTGGCGCCGCATCGTGACCGACACGGTGCTCTCACCGATGCTCATCCATTTTTCGTTTAACCTGGGTTTTTTCTTGGCAGCCTACGCCCGGTTGTAGTTCGATGGGCGGGTGAACAAGAAAACGCTCACCAAGCCCGATGGGCGGGCCCTGCACCTGTATTCGCGCAATGAAATCAGCGCGAACAATGCCACCTCGCCTTCAAACGAACCCGTACAGGGCTCCCCTCACTTAAGGTGGCACCCTCTTCGCGGCGAGTGGGTTGCCTACGCCGCTCACCGCAATGATCGAACTTTCCTTCCACCAGCGGATTACAACCCTCTGGCGCCAAGCGTTTCGAAAGAGCACCCCACAGAGATCCCTGTGGGCGAATACGAGATCGCCGTTTTCGAAAATCGTTTTCCCTCCTTCGTAAGGGGAAGCAAGGCACATGGCATCTGCGAAGTCGTCGTATTCACCCAAGACCCAAATACCAGCTTAGGAGCCCTGCCCCTTTCGCGAATCGAGCTCTTGCTTGAGGTCTGGGCCGAGCGCACTCGAGAGATCGCCTCGAATGCCGGCATTCGCTACATCATGCCGTTTGAGAACCGCGGCGTCGAAATGGGCGTGACTCTTCACCATCCCCACGGACAAATCTATGCCTATCCCTTTGTTCCGCCGGTCGCCGAGCGGCGCGACGGACGCCGAATGCTCTTCTCGCATGGCTCTGCCACAAGCTTTGTTCCCACCTGCGCGCGCTATCCTTTTGAAACATGGGTCGCTCCCCGAAGGCCAGTGGCTCTTCTTACGGATCTTTCGAGTGCAGAGAAAAGTGATCTCGCGTGGGTTCTCAAAAGAGTCCTGCTTACCTTTGATGCGATGTGGGCAAAGCCTTTTCCATATCTTCTTGTTGTGCACCAGTCCCAGACCGATGGAGAACCTCACCCCGAAGGCCACCTCCGAATCGAGATCACTCCGGCCTACCGCGCTCCGGGAAAGCTGAAATTTTTAGCAGGCACCGAATTGGGCGCTGGCCTCTTTGTGAACGATAGCCTGCCTGAGGAGAAGGCTGCAGAGCTGCGCGCGGTAAAGTTGGACGAATCCGAGGTCATGAGATGAATACGATTGAAGCGCACGCGCCAGGCCGCGTGAATCTCATTGGCGAGCATACGGATTACAACGGTGGCTGGGTTCTTCCTGTGGCATTGCCGCAACGAACACGCGTGAAGCTTTGGGTGGATCCCAAATCCCAGCGCGCTCAAATCTTCTCAAACAGCATGTCCGCCGAAAAAGAACTCTCTTACGAGCTGGGCGCCGAGACCAGGCAGGGCAAATGGATCGATTACGCGCAAGGCGTCACTCGGGCGCTCAGGCGCGCGGGATTTGAGTTCTCTGGGTTTCGAGCCGAAATCACATCGGATGTGCCGCTGGGCGCCGGGCTCTCTTCGAGCGCGTCCTTTGAAGTGGCCTTGCTGCGAGCGCTTCGCAAGGCGTTTGATCTGTCCATCGATGACACGCGCATCGCGAAGCTTGGTCAGGAGGCCGAAAACGACTTCGTGGGAGCCAATACGGGAATTATGGACCAGATGGCCGCAAGCCTAGCGCCCACAGGGGCCGCCCTGTTCTTAGACACCCAAGAGCTCGTCTACGAGACGCTCCCTCTTCCAGATTCTGTGGAAATCTGTGTCGTGAGCTCCGGCATCTCACATCGCAACACTTCAGGCGGATACGCACAGCGCAGAAAAGAATGCGAGCAAGGTGCGCGCATCGCACAGGTACGCTCTTTGCGTGATCTCAAAGCTCCGGACCTCGCCCAGCTCGAACTCATTCCGCAAATGCCCTTGAGCACGTTCAAGCGCGTGCGACACGTCGTGACCGAAAACGCTCGAGTTAATGGGTTCGTCCAAGCGATGCGCCAATCCAATCTGCGCGAGATGGGCTCGATTCTCAACGAGGGTCACTGCTCCCTGAGCCAGGACTTCGAAGTCTCTCTTCCCGAAATCGATCTGCTGGCCGATCTGCTCAGAGACCAGCCCGGCATCGTGGGAGCGCGGCTGACGGGCGGCGGTTTTGGAGGCAGCGTCGTGGCTTTGGCGCAAAAAGGATTGGGAAGGCATGCAACGGCAGAGGCAGCTCAAGAATACGCTCGACAAACGGGGCAGACCCCTCGCGTTCTCTTGCCACTATCAAGCTAGGAGCGTAAGAAAAACCTATGGAAACCATTACGCACAAGATCGTCATTCACGGACCCGGTGGCTACGAGAAGCTGAAGCTCGAAAAGCAGGCAACCACTCAACCTGGCCCGGGCGAGGTGCTCGTTCGCGTCGAAGCAAGCGGCGTCAATTATGCCGACGTCGCGGTGCGGTGGGGACTGTACGAATCGGCCAAGAAATATGTGGGCTGGCCCATCACTCCAGGCTTCGAATACGCGGGCGTCGTCGAAGCGACGGGAGCGGGGGTCAAGAACTGGAAAAAAGGCGATCGAGTTTTTGGGATCGTTCGCTTTGGCGCTTACTCCACCCACGTCGTCGTACCCGAGCACCAGCTGTTTCGGATCCCAGAGAGCTTCACGGCCGAGCAAGCCGCAGGATTCCCGGCAGTGTTCATGACGGCCTACCACGCGCTCTTTCAGAACGTCGTGACCCGCCCCGGAATGACCGTCCTCGTGCATTCGGCCGCAGGAGGCGTCGGCACTGCGCTCCTACAGCTCTGCAAAATCGGTGGAATGAAGACGATTGGCGTCGTGGGATCCGCTCACAAAGTGGAGACTGCCAAGAAGTTCGGTGCGACGCACGTCATCGATAAGTCCACCGAAGATCTCTGGGCCAAAGTCGATGAGTACGCTCCCGAAGGCTGCGACCTCGTACTGGATGCCAATGGCTTTGAAACTCTGATGAAGGGCTATCAGCGGCTAAAGCCCACGGGCAAGCTGCTCTCTTACGGATTTCATTCGATGCTGCCTAAAAAGGGCGGACGAGTGAACTATGTGAAACTCGCATGGGACTATCTGCGCACCCCACGCTTCAATCCCATTCACATGACCAACCTCAATAGGAGTCTGGTCACCTTCAACGTATCATTCCTTTTCGATCGTCACGACCTGCTAGCCGAAGCGATGACGGCCATGCTCAAGTGGATTGACGAGGGGAAAATCACGCCGCCAGCGGTGACGTGTTACAAGCTCAGCGACGTAGCCAAAGCTCATGAAGCCATCGAATCAGGGCAAACCGTAGGTAAGCTGATCCTAACGACCAAAGAGCTTACTCAATAGGTCCATTCTTTTTGATGCGATAGTCCACCGCACGGTCGCGAAGCGCGGAGATCAAAAGCGGGATATCTGAGCTATCTGAGCCCGGAGGCAGCAGCCTTGCGACGTCCATATTGTCGATCTTGTTGAGCACTTCTTTGACGTGCTCATCAGATGCCTCGATGCCTTTGAATCCATCCAGCTTGCTAGCGATGATCAGATCGATCAATTCGGCGTTTTGCTCTTCGAACTTCTGCTGAGCCATCACGAACTTGCGTTGCCCTTCGGGCCAACGCGCCAGCGTCTCGCGCATCTCGGCGCTCTTGGCCAATTTTTGCGCAAACTCGGATTGCTCCATGACGGTCATCGGCGTTGCTGGCAACACCCCACGCTGGGAGTTAGGCTCGAAAAATCCGCGCAGCGTCCTAAAAGGGACTTGGCGCAGCCAGCGGCGCATCTTGATCTCGATCATCACGTGCGCAGCGACGATTTCGATGGCGTTGTAAAGATTGCCTGCTTTGTCCGAATCCGTGCGGACGCCGCTATTGGTCCTGACTTCGTAAGCCGTCTTGTGCAGCATGCGCTTGATACGCGCCATCGGCGTCGTCCCAAACAGGTATTTATCCGCGCCGCTGACGATCGAGAGGTGCTTAATCTCGTCGGCTAAAACGTTCTTCACAGCGATCTGCAAATCCTGGGTCGAGTGCGTGGCTAAGATGAAGTAAGCGGCCGACGCGCCCCACTCCGTGCCTTCGCGATCGCCTAAGTGCATGACTGCGCCTTTTTCTTCGGCGCTCGTGATGGTGGCGATGTCTGGATTGCTCATGTTCGCAGGTTTGCCGCTGAGCTTTTCGATGAGGCGCTTCCACATATCGCCGTGGCGGTCTTCTTCGCGGCACCAGGGCGTCGTGCGATCGCAGCGCAGCTCCTTGCCTTGGGCCTTAGCTTCTTCCAATGCTTTGGCTTCTTCATGGGGATTGCGGCCCATGAATCGCCCGAGGCTTGGCAGCAGGATGTGAAATGCTTTTCCGCTCTCTCGCGAGTAATCGAGAATCGGAACTTCGATTTCCATTCCAACTTGCAAGACGGCTAAGAACTCCCGAGTGGACATCCCTTGGATGGAATCCGGAGTGATGGACTTGATATTGGCTTTGTCCCAAGGGCGCATGAGGTAGCCATTGACGCCGGGTTGAGTGTGGTAGCCGTAAAAAGCGTAGAGGTTACGATCCAAAGTCGCCGTCTGAAACTGTTCATCGATGAGCCGTTTCATCGTCATGAGGCGTTTCGGGAGTTCCACCATGCGAGTGGCATGGCCGGCCAAATAACTCGCGCAATTTTTAACCTTTTGGTGGAGTGTTGCGAGCAGGCTTGTCTCAGCACTTGCCGAAGCCGGTGCGGTACCGAGCGCCAATAAAAAAGCGAGTAGAATAAAGGTCTTAGGCTTGATCGTTTCCCGTTGTTCACCCATAGCGGGGACGTCTTTACGGAATTAGAACAATCTAGTCAAATAAAAAACCGATCGTTTTTATCTATCAAGCTTCTTTGCGCCTAGAGCTAGCATAATAACCAGGCAGCTCATCATAATTGCCGTAGCTAGGGCGTTTCCGACGCCCAAAAACACCTGACCATGAGCGACCAAAGGCAAATAGTTGTCAAATATACTCTGCCATCCAGCAGTCAGCGTCACCACTGCCACAAAGGATAGCGGCAAGAGAGTGACCCAAGCCCGCTTCCAAAACTTGGCCTTCGGCACGACTCGCGAAATGTAAACCGTCCCCACTACCAACGCGATCGCCGCCAAAAGCTGATTGGAGATCCCAAATAGCGGCCAAACTGTAGCTATGCTTCCGCTCCAGATCAAGGTCGACCACCCCAAAACGACGATCGCCGTTGAAACCAACGTGCTTGTCATCGAACTGGTCTCCCCCCACGAAGGCTGCACCTTGCCCAACTGCTCTTGAACGATGAAACGAGCCACGCGCGTTCCCGTATCGATCACGGTCAAAATGAAGAGCGCCTCAAACAAAATTGCGAAGTGATAAAGATAGGCCATCGCCTTCTCTAGCCCCGGCACGCTCGAAAAAATCTGCGCCATTCCCACAGCCAACGAAACCGCTCCGCCCGGGCGCCCTGCGACGCTCTCGCCCACTTGCGCCGAGAGCTCAGGCAGTTTGGCCACGACAAGGCCCAACGCCTTGAACTTTCAGGCTTAGATTGATCGCAAAATAGTCCTCTGGATAAAGAGCCGCTGCAGCGATGAGCGAAGCGGATCCCTACCCAACCTTCGAGCAACATGGCGCCGTAACCGATTCGGCGACAATCCGTCTCCCGCATCACCATCTTAGGGGTGGTTCCTGAGGCGATAAGCGAATGAAACCCAGAGATCGCTCCACAAGCAATCGTGATGAAGACAAACGGAAACAGCTTTCCTGGAACAATGGGACCGCCACCCGAAGCAAACGAGCTCACCATCGGCATCTTGAGCTCCGGGTTCACTACCACCACAGCCGCCGTGAGCAGCGCGATCACGCCTACCTTTACGAAGCTCGACAGATAGTCGCGCGGGCACAAAAGCATCCACACCGGAAGGACGCTTGCCACAAAGCCATAGATCGCGATCGAAACGATGATGCTTCCGCGGCTCAGCAAAAAAGCATGACCCCAAGCGGATTCGGCCACATGTTTTCCGCCCCAAAGAGCGAGCCCAAGGCACACGACCCCAAATAAAGTGGACTCCCAAATTCCGTTGGCGCGCACGCGATGCAAGTAAAGCCCCATCAAAAAAGCGATCGGAATGGTGCACGCCAGGGTGAACGTTCCCCAGGCGCTTTCGGACAACGCGTTGACCACAGCAAGCCCCAAACCTGCCAAGGCAATCACGATGATCAACAACACGGCGACTGAGGTGATGCGCCCCGCCCATGGGCCCATGAGCTTTTGAGCGATCTGAGCAATGCTCTTTCCGTCGTTACGAACGCTGGCAACCAAGATCACCAGGTCGTGAACCGCACCGCCGAGCACCACGCCGATGAGCAGCCACAAGAATCCCGGCAAAAAACCGAACTGGGCTGCAAGCACGGGGCCAATCAATGGGCCTGCCCCGGCGATTGCCGCAAAGTGGTGGCCGAAGAGCACCCAACGGTGTGTGGGAACGTAGTTCTGACCGTCGTTCAATCGCATCGCAGGTGTTTTGCGTTTGTCATCCAGCGCTAAGACTCGAGCACTAAGAAACGCGCTGTAAAAACGATAGCAAATCGTCATGACCAAAAGAGCCACCAAGACAAACGGGAGGACGTGCATGGAGTCAATATTTGGCATAGGATGAAGCCGGATGCCAACCTCCAATACCCCTTCCTTCGAAGCCATCATCTTTGACTTGGACGGCACAATCATCGACACGGAGCCGGCAGCGTCTCAAGCGCTGCGCGAATGTTTTCAGGAGTGGAACCTCGTCATCACGATGGAAGACGCCAACTCCGTCACGGGCCGTACGTGGGGCGTGACCTTCGAGGAGCTTTTTCCAAAATACCCGGTGCCCATCGATAAGAAACTGGCCGAGCAAGTGATCCTCGATCGCTATCATGCCATTCTGCAGAACAACCTTCCCGTGGTTCCGGGTGCGGTGGAAGCAATCGAACACCTCTATGAGCACTTTCCGTTGGCGTTAGTCAGTGGCTCGCTCAATCATCAAATTGTCTGGGCTTTGGACCACCTGGAAATCCGGGATCGCTTCAAGCTGATCCTCGGGGGCGACGAGTACCCGAGGAGCAAACCCGCTCCTGATGGCTATATTCAAGCGATGCGCGAGCTGGACGTTGACCCTAAGCGAACGTTGATTTTCGAGGACTCTACGGCTGGAGTTGCCTCCGGACTTGCCTCTGGAGCCTGGGTAGTGGCGGTTACCGGGACACATACCTTTCCGCATCAGATCGAAAAAGCTCACGCCAAGATCCCACACTTCCAAGGAATCACTCGTGGATGGATCGAAGAGTTTGGGCGAAATCACTTGAAACGATGACGCTGTCGTCGTTTACTACAGCCATCACAGGAGAGGGTTATGCTTCACAAAATGGGTCGGCTATTTTCGGTTCCTCTGATCACTCTCGCTTTGACAGCGGGTGGTTTTGCTTGCACAAAGAAGGACGTCACGGAGCTGAAGATCGAGGACCTCAAGACAGGTACCGGTAAAGAAGCGACCGCAGGCAAGCAGGTGGTCGTGCACTACACGGGCTGGCTGCTGGACGGAACGAAGTTTGACTCCTCGCTGGATCGCGGACAGCCTTTCCCGTTTATTTTGGGCGGTAGAATGGTTATCCCTGGCTGGGACCAAGGGGTTGCCGGTATGAAGGTGGGCGGCAAGCGTAAGCTCACGATTCCTTCAGCCCTCGCGTACGGAGAAGACGGCAAAGGCCCGATTCCGCCGAATGCACCACTGGTTTTTGAAGTAGAGCTTTTGGACGTAAAAGAGTGATTTTCAACTAAGGAGAAACTCAAATGAACGAAACAAACGAGACAGAAACCTAGCGGCGGCGAAGTATTGGTAGTGGCTTCCAAGGTGAAGAACTACATTCGCGGCAAGTCGCAGATGAACACCTCGGCAGCTGTCATGGATGCGCTCAGCGGTCGCGTCAGGCAGCTTTGCGATCAGGCGATGGAAAACGCCAAACGCGAAGGCCGCAAGACCGTTATGGATCGCGACTTCACCTAATTTTATGATTCTGAAGCGAGCGTGCCCTTCGGGGTGCGCTCGCTTTTTTTATGCCTTCAGATTCTCTCCTACTCCGCAATCACCTCTCGCAGCTTTACAAGAACATCGGCGGCGAAAGCCGACTCGAGGCTATTCTCAAGGCCTTTTACCGCGCCATGTCCCAAGACCTAATGATCGGCTTTTTTTTCGAGGGCAAGGACCTGGACTCCATCGCCATGAAGCAAAAAGAATTTCTCATGCGCGCGATGGGCGCTTCGCAAAGCTATGCCGGAAAACCGCCCGCACAAGCCCACACAGCGCTCCCGCCGATCTTAGCAGGCCACTTCGACCGCAGACTCAGGATTTTAGAGGCTACGTTGCGAGGAGCGGGCGTAGGTGCTGAGGATATCCGAACCTGGGTAATCTTCGAAGAAAGCTTCCGACCTGCGGTTCAATCCAAGGCCTAGAATCTCGAAAACCCGCGTCCATCCGTACCTCGGGCTGATTCGAGGATCGGACAAACGCGGGCTTTCGATGGGACGTCAGTTTTAGCGACGAGCGCGGCGTTCTTGGCGAAGAGCCCGGCGCTTTTCGCGAAGCTGATGACGCTCTTGGCGATCTTGGTTCAGCTCGCGGCGTGCTTCCTTAGCTTCGGGCGAACCCTTGCCATGCTCACGGCGAGCGTGGCGAAGCTTTTGACGATCTTGGCGGATTTCTTGGTTTTCCTTGCGAATCTCGCGATTGGTGTCGCGAACTTCTTGGTTCACAGGCTGGTTGTTATTGGCAGGTTGAGCGGGAGCAGGAGCTGCCGCGTCTTCAGCAAAAGCTTGGGTCGTTAGCGCCAAGCTCAAGACGATCAGGGATAAAGTCTTTTTCATACGAAGGGTCTCCTTGTAGGGGGATAGAGCAAGGGGGGTGCCAGAGCAAAGTACATTGAAATTACGGAGATTTTCGCACAGCTGGGTAGTGACCTTGCTGCGAAATGCAACAACACTGCCGCAGAATCAGCCTTGCCATGCCACCTTGGACACGCTAACTGCGACTGCCAAGGAGACCCATGCATATGAAGTCATTTGCCCTGGTTTCGTTTTTTGGATTGGCCATGAGCCTCACCGCTCAGGCAGCACCCCTAACCTTGAAAGCCAGTCTTGAGCCCGCCCTCACGGGAAGCGCTTATTCGTTGCGCGACGTTCGTTTCGTCGTCACCAGCGAAGAGCACGGACGCGCTCGCCTGGAAGTGAAGCTCGAGCGAGACGCTGAGCGCGAATCAGAGACCGTCAAAGCATTTGTAGACGGACTTTTCTTCGACAAAACGACCTCCGAAATCGTCTATCAGTCCGGCGACAAACGAGTCGTATGCGCCACTCGAGGCGGCACCTTTGGAAACATCAAGCCAACCGGAAACTGCGTTCCGAAGGCTGAGTTCAGAGAAGTCCCCTTCGATAACCGCGATGACATCATCCAGGTAACGAAGCTTTTTGTTACCCTGAGCGTTAATTAGTTCTGCTGCGGCGATTGAAGAACGCCTTCAATCGCCGCTTTTTTCTCTTACCGGCAAACTCTTCCTACTCTCTCCAGCTCACCACATAATGATGGCGTGCTAACCTGGAAATCATGCGATTCCTGGGCTCGGCATTCATCACCGCCGCACTCCTCTTCCACTCGGTCGCCCTGGCGCAGATCAACACCCAAGCCAAAATGGCGGGCCACGAAAAGACCATCAATCTGGTCTTTAACGCCAAGATGGAAAAAGGTTTAAGCTCATCGATCAGTGGGAAACGAAGCTCAAGGCCCAGGGGATCGAAGTGGAATTTCTCAGCGGCGCCGGCGACCTCAGGCGCGCCCTACTCACCATGGAAATTGATGCCCCGGGAGACGTCGAGCTCTATGTTCAGTTCAAGAATCGAGCGCTGGGTGAGCCTGTGACGCTGAACAAGGCTCTCGATTTCCTGAAAAAGCACGGCGTGAACGCGGAAAAAGAATTTCAGGCCATATTCGGAAAAGAAAAACATATCGACATCATGGTGAGGGACCAGAAGTCGTTAGAAACCAACGGTCCCTACGTCAACAATCACGGCAAGTTTGAGAATATGGGCGATAACTCGCTCAATCGCCTCCTTTACTCGCATGCAAAAAACGAGATCATCGGGCTCCCTGAAGACCTGGCCGCCCTAGCAAACGGAAAGGTCACATTCACGGAGTCTTCTAAGACGACAAAGTTTCCCGAAGCAAAGGCCGTGCAGGACGGGCTCAAAACAAAGAGCTTTTACGCTAGAGGAATCCTCAGGATGGCGCTGAGGTCCCTGAGGCTTTCCTGATTTAGAGCTAGCGCCCAACGCCAACAAGCTCAGCTTAGACGATAGTTTTAACGATGTGCTCAAGGGCTTTGAGTTGTTCCTGAGCGAGTGTCCAGACGAGGAGCTCAAGGAGTTCTCTTTTGATGACCCCAAATGGAGCAATTCGTAAAAATCTTCAGAAACCGGAGCAATGCGGAGCTACAAAAAATCCGGCAGAAGTTTCAAGGCGCGCATAAAAAAAGACGTACGAAATTCTCAAAAAAATAGACCTCAACGTCGACATCCTCACTGAACCGAGGAGCAAAGACACGAACCTAGCGGCTCTAGAGCTCCGAGCGGTTCAAGAAAACTTCCAGTACCAAAATCTTCGCGCGCTTTTTTCCTCTGATCATCCGGGCGAAAGCCAAAACCCATTCAAAAAAATGGCCGTGATGAAGGGGCTCATGGCTCAGATCAAACTCCGAGGAGTGGATCCTTCGAAATTTGCTCCGCTCCCAGATGAGATTCTGCGACTCACTTCGCCCCAGATGTATTACAAAACAAAAAACTTCGACAAACTGACCAACACCGAAAAACTCTCGCTCATCAACCACTACGTCGAGGCGGTGAAACATTTCGCGCAAAAGGCTTCCACTCGAATTCACGGCCAGAGGGAAATGAAATTCGCTCGCGAGTATTTCCCGAACCTAAAGTTCGTCGACATCAAGAACGTCTCCATGGACGACACCCGCACACTGGGAGAGTTCGTTTTGGACGAACTCAAGCGCCCAGCATCCCCGACCGAAACACGCATCGATCCAGCGGTCCACAACGGCCCCTCCTTGCAGAGCGTTCAACAGCGCATCGCCGAGGTCCATCAAGCCGGCAAGCAACCCGTTATCGCGCTGGACCTCGAGGGGAGCGTATTCTTGCATGGAAGCCGCACGGTCCAGACTCTCAAAAAGTACGACAGCGAACATAAAACGAACTACTTCTCGAATGTGAAGCGTGAGGACATCCTCGTCGGACAAACTGACGAGTTTCTTTGGAGCCGCTTGGGCGAGAAGATCTCTGACTTCGATAAGCTTCAGGAAACAATCGCCGGTATCGAAGAGTTCATTCGCATCGAAAGAAACGCTGATACTTCCCTCTCTTCCTACGAGACAAATCCCGACGTCTTAGCTTGGGTCAAAGGATGGAAGGAAAAGAACGCCAAGATCGTCTACTTCAGCTCTCGTCCCCAAACCCAAGAAGCTGAGATCATCGCGGCACTGAAATCGCGGGGCATCCCGGTAGATGGACTCATCGCTCGAGAACCCGAAAGCGATGAGAAATTCACCGAAACCAAGCTCAGGGAGATTGATGCTTACTCGTTTGCGAGACCCAATGAAGAGATCGTGCTCGCTCTGAGCGACTACCAAAAAGTAGCCAATGGCATCAAAGACCAACCTGGCAGGATCACCAAACACATGATCGTCAGGCAAGAAAACGGTCTGACCTTTTCCTATCTGATCGAAGGACCGAAAGAGGCCTTCACTCTGCTTCTGGATCGCGGCTGCCTTCGGGCAACCCTCGACGTCGAACAACCTGCGGCACCCAAGCCAAAAGCGCCGGCCGCAAAAGCCAAAGCAGCCAAACCCAAAGCTAAGGCTAAGAAAAAGCCTTAGACAAAGTCCCCGCGTTTGATCTTCTCGACGATGATCTTCTCAGGCATCGTCGGATCCCGAGGGTCGACCGTGAAGTACGCTTGCTGCTCGCAACGTCGCTTGTTCTTGAGCAGCCAGTGAAGGATCTGGGCGAGGCCTTTGTTGCGCTTATCTTGAAAGAACGGGTCGTTCTTCAGCGCGTCGGAGGCCTTCTTGAGCGCTCGCACTTCCTGGGCGTCGTTCTCCTTCACAGGATAGTCATTCAGATCATACTTCTTGATGTCCTCGGGCAGAACGCCCAAGAAACGAACATCCGGAGCCGAATAGTCCTCGTTACGGATGAGCGAGGCGGCCGAACCGGCCTTGAGCGTGCGATAGATGTTTTGCATCGTGTACGCGTCGAGATCTCCGAAGAAGTACAGCGGTACCTTGAGCTGATCTTGAATGAGCTTGCACCAACCTCGCACAGCGTTCGAAGGCACGCCTTGCGCACCCATGAGAATACTTGCGTGACGTTTGGTGAAGCCGTTAGCCACTAGCGTGTTTGCAGTGCCTTCGGATTCGACGACCAGGCAAAAATCGATTTTCTTCTTGGCCTTGAGCTTTAGGTTTTGGGGCCGGTTCTTGGGCTGAAAGGGACTCGTTCCTAATTTGGATAGATCGATCGTAGCCGTCGTACCGTCAGGGAGCGTCTCTTCGACCACCAACTGCTGCGAGTACGTCTGTCCACCGCGGTCATTGGCGTAGCAATTGAGCTCTTCGCGGTACACTTCGAGCATCTCGCAGATAAAATCGATGGTGTCATCGGATTCGGTTTGATCCCCGAAATCCAAGGGCTTCAAGATCGGGTTATGCTTGGTTTCGCCTTTGGAGATGTAATACAGCTCGCGCTTCGTATTGACCGCGCCCGTGTCGATGTTCCGAAGCAGGATCTCCAACATGAAGATCGCGCGCGACATCTTCTTAACGGAACTGACGTTGAGCTCGGTTGCGACCTTCTTATTGCCCGGCCTCAGATATCCTATCTTGTGATCGTAGATCGAGTTGTCGAGCGAGCACTTCGTTGCGTAAAGCACCGGGCGCTTGGCTTTTTCGAGATCGCCCAGGAGCTTTAGGCAAAGCTCCTTGCTGAGTTTCGGGATCGTTTGAGTTGCAGTAGATGATGCCATGAGTCCTCGTTAAGCGCTTGCTTCGGCTTCGGCGTCTTGCCGGGTTTTCTCGACTTGGGCTTCGAGAACGGCCTGAGCTTCTGCCAATTCTTTTTTAGATTCGGTGGCGTCCCGCCCCAGGATCTTCTTGAGTCCGTCTTCGGCTTTCTTCTTACGGGCCGGCGAGGAATTCGTGATGCGTACCAGTCCATCCACTAGGATCGGGCCGAACTGCTCGATGTGACGGATCTTTTCCTCGAGCTCGTTGGCCTTAACCTCGCTGCGGATGTGCTTGGAGAGCTTTTGGCCCGCCTGAATCAGAGCGCGGCGAATTTCTTCGATGAGCTCGTCAGAGCCATCGATCGTTTCCTTGGATGCGTTCTTGAACTTAATGAACGGCGAGACCACGCTCACCGCGATGATGTATGGCCCCTGCGGAATGGAACCTTTGGGCTGTACCAGTCCGTAGGCGCGCCAATTGACCGATTCCAGCGCGTGAACGATGGCGCAGGCGGATTTGTCAAACTGCAGAGGCACGCGGTTGGCAAACCGTAGAACCTGAACCTGAGACTCCGCTTCGATGTTCTTATCCAGAAGACGAGCGACAGCAACGTCGATCTGCACAGGCTTAAAATCGCAAATCGTGGGCTTACGCGATACGACGGAATAGAAATCCACGGACCCCAAGCGCTGAATGCTCTTAGCCATCGCTTCCTCGCCGATGGCCAGCACGGACTTGGTCGAAGGGGCCATGAGCTTGAGGCCTTGAAGGGCCATGAACAAAGCCTTGAAATCCGCTTCGCCCAAAGAGTCGACTTGGCGCTCAAAGATCGCAGCTTTGATACCGGTTTTAATCAGGTCCTTAATCACGCCTTCGTGAACGCGCGAGAATCCCTTTTTGAGCCAGGCTCCCACCTTGGTGCGGCCAAACAAATGACTATGCGCGATGAACTCCCCTAACTTCATCGTATGAGGATGGGGTTCGGTAGGTTCGGGAATCTCTGGAATCACTGTTGAGACGCGCTCAATCGTCTGAGGCTCAGCCTCAGGGAGCTGATAGTGCAACGTTAGATGAGGATTCACCAAAGCCGTGCCGTTGATGTAATTGAGTAAACCCGCTTCGCCGTTGAGCTGAATGCGGCCGTCGATCAGAAATTCGACCGAGGTTCCGTGAGGGCGGTTCCAGTCGATCGTTTCCTTTTCTTTGAACACGCCTTTGTTGTTACGGATGTCGACTTCGATCAGGCACTTGAGCGCCTTGCGCATCGAGGAAGTCTTAGTGATAACGCGCGCGCCCGAAGCGCTCGTGAGCTGCGCCCAGGTCGTAGCAGCCGAGATACCGATGCCCTGCTGACCGCGCGAGCATCGCCCGCGCCCGAACTTCGAGGACGCCAGATATTCGCCGAATACTTTGGAAACATCGTCCGTATCAATTCCGGGGCCGTTGTCTTCGACACGCACGCGGATCTGATCCGAATTCTTGAGTGACCCCTGGCCGACCTTTTCAACCGAGATACGAACTTCGGGCAAAATGCCGCCGTCTTCACAAGCGTCCAGGGCATTGTCGACCGCTTCTTTGAGGGTCGTCAAAACCGCTTTGGTCTGGGAAGAAAAACCTACCTGTTGAAGATTCTTAGAAAAATACTCGGCTGTACTGCTTGTCGTGATCTGCTGAGTCTTCGCTGCTGCCATGCTCCGGATTCAAACAGAGTCGAGACGCTCCGTCAATGCAAGGAGTGGGGAAAGCGCAGTTTCGATATCAGTTTCAGTTTGAGTTTGAGAGTCAGTACAGTTTCAGTCCCAGTCAGTTTCTGTCTGCAGTCTGAAACTGTACTCAAACTGAAACTGGCTTTGCTACTGATTCACCTCAGGTACCGGACCATCAATCAGACCCTGTGTCTCACCCGTCAGGCGAAACACCGACGACTCGTAGCGACCCAAGTGCGTGTTGGCGGTCTAGAGTATTAGGCGAAACGGGGAAAACCTTGAGTTTGGTAAGCGCCTCGAAGAGCTTGCCGTCTCGGATGACTTCAAAATAGAGCGTCTCGGAGGGCAGGAACAAAAGAGCCATCTCGGAGGTCCCATGCTCCGGTCTGATGTATTTGTCGGCTATCGACTTGGCTTGTCCGCGGATCACCTCGGAGAGCACCTTGCGCGCGCCTTCGAGCGCAGCGGGTTCGTGCGACTCAAACAGCGGCAACACTTGCTCACGTGGAAACTTGCTATCGATAGGCAGGACCTGTCTTCCCATCTTAACCACGGCATCCACGCGCTCGCTCGAGCCAGGAACAATGGCGTACTGAAGCTCAAAGGCGCTCGTGGGCAGGAAGTCCGCAAGCAATCTCTCAAGAGTTGCCTCACCAAATCCGCCGCGCAGGTGCGGAAGCTTGAGCAAGGAATTGAGGTCCGAGATGGATCGTCCCACATCGCTCAGTGCCGCGAGTCTGACTTCGGCATCCTTTAAATGCAGCTGAACCTTCTCAAAGTGCTTAAAGCCCTCTTTGAGGTTCTCGTTGAGCTTGGCTTCGACGTTCTTACCGATGCCTTCGAGGCGATCACTCACTTGCTTTTCTAGAGTTTGAAATTTGAGTTCTAAAGCCTGGGTGTTTTTCAGTAACCCGTCTTGGATTTCCTGGCGATTTGAACCTAAAGTGCGCTCCAGGCGCTCATTGTTCTCAGCGAGGCTTTTGGAGAATTTATCGCTCAATTGTTCCCGAGTTTCGGAGTTCGCCTTGGAAAGTCGCTCCAGAACGTCAAAGAGCGGCTTTTGAAGGGCGGCCTGCAATTGGGACTCGGCTTGAGCGTTTTGGGAGTTCAAAACCTGCCCTAAGGCTGCGAGATCCTTACGAGATCGGGTCGTGACCCAAAGAGACGCTAACGCCGCGCCCAAAGCCCCTACCAATAAAGCCAAAGCCAGAATTTCCATGTTTACAACACCCTTCCTCTAACGCGCTAACACGTCCGTTGCCGAGCGAGCAAGCGTAGGTTAAAAAGAAACCCTATGACGACACTCGCAGCAACACCCCCCTCGTCGACCGAAGGACCCAACAAGAAGTCTGGAGTACGGGTATTCCAGAGCGATTTTTTGGAGCAGTTTACCCACGTCCATCCGATTCTCCCGCTTCTGATCTGGGGACCGTTTGCCGCATACTTCATTTATCGTGGCATCGCTGTGCATAACCAAGGGGCACTTGAAGTCGCGGGCCTAATCGCAGCATCCCTGCTTGCTTGGACTGTGCTCGAGTACTCGCTTCATCGCTGGGTTTTTCATATGCCTACCGAAGGAAAGCTCGCGGCGCGCATTCAATTCATCGTTCACGGCCTTCACCATGACGACCCCAACTGCAAAACCAGGCTCGTCATGCCGCCCGTGCCTTCGACCATCTTGGCCGTGATTCTTTATCCGCTGTTTCATTACACGCTGGGCACTGCGTGGGGCGATACGTTCTCAGGTGGTTTTACGCTGGGCTACTTGGCGTACGATTACACTCACTACGCCACACACCACTTCAAACCGATGACTCGTGTTGGCCGTTACATCAAGGCCTACCACATGCAGCATCACTTCGTGGACCACGACGCCAAGTGGGGCGTGAGCAATCCGCTTTGGGATGTGGTTCTTCGGACTGGCGGAAAGAAAGTTAAGTTCTAACTGGGTCTCATCGGACACATTTTCGCTTCGTGCTGATTGGCGCTATTCTCGTATGTACGGCGCTTTCTCGGCAGGAAGCGGATTCATGATCTCGAACGCCAGTCTCAATTCCATCATGCTCAATGGCCCGTCCGCCATGTCTGGTGTGACTCTCAATGAGCCGGATCCGACGCCACCGCCCGTTCAACATCAAGCGCCCGTTCCAGAATACGAACCCGAGCCCCCTGCGCCCGGACCCAATGCCCACTTCCCCGAAATCTCGCTTGTCGAACAAGTGCAGAAATTCGTGGTCTAGCCGACAACGCATGGAACTACACCCCCGTGGGCAAGAACGGGAACCACGAGCCCCTGCGAAGCAGCAAGAGCTTCAGCCCAAGCACCAGCGCTGCAGCTCCAAAAGCGCCGCAACCGGTGCTAGCAGCCGTGCAGACGTAGGCGACCAGCCCTGAGTGACTTTATCCAAAGAAAGCTCTCGTATATTCGAACTTCCGGCTAACTCGGCTTCCCGAGCGTCCCCACCAAAATGGATCCACCAGGCGCGGTCCTTATCACCCAAGCTTAAGCGCGGGCCATGAAAGTACTCTTCCGTGCGGTAGGTGCGCGTAGGCCAGCGGCGAAGCTCAAGCATCTTGAGCGAAGCTTCGCGTGCGAGCCACTCCCCTTCCCACTCCCCAAAAATCACAGAGGGTGAATCGAATTCGGAAGCTCGACCCCCGTCCAATAAAGTTTGCGCGCGCTCGACGACATCAACCCACGCCTCGTCAAACTCACGGCCGCCCAAAAGCGCTGTCAAGGCGCATACGGCGCTGGTCAATGAAACGGAGTGCGGCTCGATCGTTTCCTGCGGGCAGGTGGGAATCACGTAATCCACGCCCCAACGCTCCATCGCGCCCTCGGCCGCTTCTTCAGAGCAAACAAGAGCGGTGAATGCGCCGCGATTGCGGGCCAACTCCAATGCACGACGCGTGGACTCAGTCGTGCCCCGATGCGAGATGCCGAAAAACCAATCGCCCTTTTTTGGAATCAAAGAATGACCTACGGACGACGAAGCTGCTGCATTGACCGAAGGGCGCGGCTTACCGCGATCCCTCTTAAGCGCCATCATCACCAAAAAAGCTGCGTGCGCGCTTGAGCCCTCGCCCACGAAAACATAGCGCCTGGGCTTCTCGCGCGGAAAATCCCCGCTTCGAGTGCCGCGAATGCGCTCGAGCACGACCTTCCAAGCTTCGGGCTGAGAGCGAACGGCGCTTTGGAACTTAAACCCTAGATCCGGTGGAACTTCGCTGGTCAATGTAGCGTCTTTGCCCAAATTTCCCCCAACTCTCCGAAGAAGTAGATCTGACTGATGATGGCTTTTTTGAAATCCTCAATCAAGAGGCTTTCGTTCTCGCCATGGGCATTGGTGTGAGGATCCTCGACGCCCACTAAGATCGCGGGCGCTCCGCCCAGGGCATCCGAAAAAGGCTGGACAAACGGGATGCTTCCGCCGCAACCCATCTTGTAGGGCTTGTGACCGTAGCCCTTCTCAAGAGCGCGAGAGGCAGCCTCAAAC
>JBGAWT010000017.1:0-2228 GCA_044227445.1 Bdellovibrionia bacterium
CTCCTGCTGCTTACGGTGCAAGCACCACGATTTTCGGTGCGGGCGGCGGCTTGGACTTCAATATTCCGATCGGTTCGTCTTTCGCTTTCACGCTCGGTGCGACGTTCATTTATAATTTCTCGGACATCGCAGCGGCCGGCTCACTCACGCCAACAATGGTGTTGGGTCAAGTCGGTGTGCGTTTCGGTCATCTGGGCGGTAAGTAGCCTCTCACACCGAGATTCTCTTGGAACCCCGGGAAGCTTCGGCTTTCCGGGGTTTTTTATTGCCTGATAGCCTGTGGCGCCGTAGCTTGAAATTCCTTCTTGGTAAGGGCCCATAGCTCAGCTGGTTAGAGCGGTCCGCTCATAACGGATTGGTCCCAGGTTCAAGTCCTGGTGGGCCCACCATTTTTGCGCTGGAAGCGCAAAAATGGGTACCGGAACGTGTCGCCAGTGGCGACAACTTTGACAGGATGTCAAAGTTAGTGAGGAACCCTACACCTTATGCTCGCGGAGCGAGCGTCCCTTAACGTCGCTATACGTCGTCATCCTGCTACTTCGACCAGCGATTTGAGCAGACAAGCTCGTAAGAGATTTCTTTGTTGTCCCGCTTACGCACGAAACTCACTCTTCCAGGTTCGCCACGCGTACCGGATACGAAGATGGTTTCCTTGTAGTTTTCGTTCAGCTTTACGATGAGGGACATGCCCTGGCTGGCGCTTTTCGCTAAGTCCAGAGTCGCAGTATAGATGCTCTTTCCATACACATGGCCCAGGTCGTACATCACGACCGCGTCCTGTCCTGCCGTGTAGATCTCAATATGATTCGCTGTTGGACCCTCAACGGGTGCGGTCGTGCGGCAATCCGCGATCTGGGGATAGGGACCTCGGGGAAGCGATTCCGCAGAGGCGGACATGCTAACGGCTAAAAGACTCAAGGCAATGAGGCGATTCTTTTTCACGATGTTCCCCTTCGGCGGACGGCCGCCTAAACGAATGCATAGTTTGATGCATTCTACTTCGCAAGTGCCTAGGGCTGGGTGAGGCGAGTAGTGTTTAGCGTTCCAGCCCTGAATGCCGTCGTTGAAATGATGGATATTGGTGTAACCGAGCTTGCAGGCTGCTTCTGCGGCCTTCTTCCAGGCCACGCACATCTTTCCACCACAATAGGCCACGATCATCGCGCCTTTGTCCTTCGGAAGCATTTGAGCGAAATCAGATTGATGCGCGGCGTAGTGAATGGCGCCTGGCACATGGACCTTCTTGTAGCTTTGGTCACCGTTCACATCCACGATGAGCGCAGACTTAGCGTCCGCTACCTTCTTGAGTTCCACCTTTGAGATCTCGGGGTAGTTAGACTCTTCAGCACAGTTGTTGCCGGAGGCTTTTGCTCCGAAACTTGCGCAAAGCGCCATCAAGGCCAAAGTTCCCAGCAACATTTTTTTATTCTTCATAAAAAAAGCATACCTCAGATATTCTTAGGAGATCCACTATGGCCGTAAAAACAGCGAATCTTACGATTGTCTTCACTGATATTGAAGGGTTCACACAGCGCACGAGCACGCAGACGCTGGAGCAAAACCAAAAACTCTTGGCTGCGCATTCGGCGATCCTAACTCCAATTTTCAAGGCGTTCGGCGGAAGGATTATCAAGTCCATTGGCGACGCTTTTCTAGTGGTTTTCGAATCGCCCACTCAGGCTGTTCTCTCGGGCGTGGCGATCCAGGACAAGATCTGGGAGTACAATCGCAGCGTGACGGAGGCGGAGCGGTTCAATATCCGCGTGGCTGTCAATGCAGGCGAGGTGAGGCTCGAGGGCAATGACGTATTTGGCGAAGCCGTGAACATCGCTTCGCGCGTCGAAGGCGAGACGGAAGCCGGAAGCGTCTATTTTACCGAAGTCGTCTACCTCGTGATGGATAAGGTGGAAGTTCCTTCGGTCGAAGTTGGGTTGTTTGAGCTCAAGGGTATTCCGGACAAGGTTCGAATCTACAAAGTGCCCAAAGGACCTCACCGCGTTGAGACGGCGGCTCGTCCAGCGGAACCGGTGTCCGAGGACCTTCCTCCCTACGGAAATCTGGGCGTGCGTCGCATGCCCGAAGATCTCATGAAGCGTGGCCTTGCTCTGGGGGCCGAGATCGGAACTCGAGCAGCCGGATTGGGCTCGGATCTAAGCGCTAAGGCATCGGTGTTGAGCACCGATTTGAGCGCCCGTGCATCCGAACTGAAATCCGAGCTCAACACCAAA
>JBGAWT010000017.1:2288-27945 GCA_044227445.1 Bdellovibrionia bacterium
GCTTCGAGCGGGGCTGACCTCTAAAAAAGCGGAGGCTACTTCGCAGCTGGATCAGTGGAAGAAGAAAATCCAGATCCCAAAAGTTCCGAAGAAAGTTCTCATCGCTGGAGCTGCGGCGGTTTTGCTGCTCCTTCTTTTGTTGCTTAAGATCTTCATTTAAGGCTCCTTAGGGGCATGAATCAGAAATTCAGGATCGAGACGGATTCCATGGGGCAGATTCAAGTGCCCGCAGATCGCTATTGGGGCGCTCAAACGCAGCGCTCGACCATTCATTTCGCCATAGGTGCTGATAGGATGCCAGAACCGCTGATTCGAGCGCTGGGCGTGCTTAAGAAAGCAGCTGCTTTAGTGAACTATGACCTCAAGAAGCTTTCCAAAAATAAATGCGATGCGATTGTCCGCGCCGCCGATGAAGTGATCGATGGCAAGCTCAACGGCCATTTTCCTTTAGTCGTTTGGCAGACGGGATCGGGCACTCAGACCAACATGAACGCCAACGAAGTCATCTCCAATCGGGCTATCGAGATTTTGGGTGGTCAAATGGGGTCAAAAAAACCGATTCACCCCAACGACGACGTCAATATGAGCCAGAGCTCAAATGATTCCTTTCCGACGGCTATGCATATCGCCGCGGTAGAACAGATCGAGCAGCGACTGCTTCCCGCATTGAATCGATTTCACGCCGCGCTGAAAGCCAAAGAAAAGGAATTTAGTCCCATCATTAAAGTAGGTCGCACGCATTTGATGGATGCCACCCCTCTGACTTTAGGCCAAGAGTTCTCGGGATATCGCGCGCAGGTCGAGGCAGGCATAGCCCGTGTTGAAGAAGCCTTGGGAGGATTGAGGGCTTTGGCGCAAGGGGGTACAGCGGTTGGCACCGGGCTCAACACTCACCCTGAGTTTGCCGAGCGGGTGGCAAAAAAAATCAGCCTTCTTACCAAGATGAAATTCGTGAGTGCGCCTAACAAATTCGAGGCCCTCGCGTCGCATGATGCTCTCGTGTTTGCGCATGGGGCGATCAAAACCTTGGCCGTGAGCTTCATGAAGATTGCCAACGATATTCGGTGGCTGGGAAGCGGCCCTCGCTCAGGGCTGGGTGAGCTTTTTCTTCCGGAGAACGAACCCGGATCCTCCATTATGCCTGGTAAGGTCAATCCCACTCAGTGCGAATCCATGACGATGGTATGTTGCCAAGTCCTGGGCAACGACACGGCCATCAGCGTAGCCGGAGCGAGCGGAAATTTTGAGCTCAACGTCTTCAAACCCGTGATCATCCAGAACTTCTTGCATTCGGTGCGATTGCTTTCGGATTCGGCAGAGAGTTTTGTGGAGCACTGTTTAGGCGGGCTGCAACCCAACAAGCCCGCGATAAAAAGAAATCTAGAGAACTCTCTGATGTTAGTCACGGCCCTTAACCCACACATCGGCTACGATAAGGCCGCGCAGATCGCCAAAACCGCTCATAAAGAGGGGCTGACGTTGAAAGACGCGGCTCTAAAGTTGGGTTTGCTCACAGCTAAGCAATACGATCAGTGGGTGAGGCCAGAGAAGATGATTCAGCCTGAGGAATAGTTTTCCGGGAAAAGCTTTCGCTCCAAGGCTTCGATCGAAGTGTGAATGATCTTCATATGCACTTCTTGGATACGGCCCGAATCTTGGGCGGGAATGACGATAGCTAGATCGGCCATCGCTTTGATCGCACCACCGTCTCGACCGAGTAGGGCTACAGTTCGCACCTTCATCGAGCGAGCGGCTTCGAATGCGCGCTGAACATTTTTTGAGTTTCCGCTCGTGGAGAGTCCGACGAGTAGATCTCCGGCTCGGGCTAGGCCACGAAGCTGGCGCTCGAAAACACTTTCAAAGCCCATGTCGTTCGCGACGCAAGTAACGTGACTTGGATCGCCCAGGGCAAGCGCTCCTAAGGGTTTGCGATCTTTCATGAATCGCCCGGTGAGCTCTTCGGCAAAGTGCATGGCGTCGCAATGCGAGCCGCCATTGCCGCAAACAAAAAGATTTCCGCCACGTTCGTAAAGCGCCGCGAGCTCAGAGGAGAATTTTCGGCAAAGATCGAGCTGCGAGGGCGTATTGAGCAGTTGCTCCAAAAGCGAGCGGGCTTGGCTCAGGTTGTTTTCCCAGATGTCCATCGATGTGGTTTAACTACATCGTAAACGAAGAGTCGAGTAGAATGCTTTCCTATGAAGATTGCTGACCTTCTTAAAGACCTCCAAAAGCGAGCCCCTTTTTCGACGGCTGAGCCCTGGGACAATGTGGGGCTTTTAGTTGGCGACCCTCAACAGAGCGCTCAAAAAGCAATCGTGAGCATCGATCTCACTCAAGAGGTGCTTCAAGCTGCCAAAAAATCGGGCGCTACGCTGATCGTCAATCATCACCCCTGCATCTTTCCCAAGGGCAGGGGGCCGTCGCATTTTACGTCCGGCAACTTAGCCTATGAGGCAGCTCGAGCAGGAATCTCCGTGGTAGCCCTTCATACCAATTTCGATCGATGCGCTCTTGAGGTCGTCGAGTCGATTTCGATGGGCCTGGGAGTCAAGCCGATCGGGAGGCTTTTTGAGTCGGGTCAAGAGGAGCTTTCCAAGCTCATTGTTTTCGTTCCTGAGAGTTCGGTCGAGAAGGTGAGACAAGCCATCTGCGATGTGGGGGCGGGTGTCGTCGGAAATTACGATCAGTGTTCCTTTAGCTCGCCTGGCGAGGGGACTTTTCGCGGTGGGGCTGGTACTCGACCCGCGATCGGAAAACCAGGAAAGCTGGAGCGAGTCCAAGAGCGCAAACTCGAAACAGTTTTTCCTCGAGGGCTTCAACGCGCGGTTGTTCAAGCTCTCTATGACACGCATCCTTACGAAGAGCCTGCTTTTGATCTGATTGCGATTCAAAACGAATCCCCAAAAAAAGGCCTTATTTCAGGCCTAGGATACGGTTTTTGGGGAAAACTCGAAAAACCCTGTTCTTGGAAGGAATGGGTCAAACGAGTTCAAAAGACCTTCGAGCTTGAGGCCTTTCAAGGGCCTTCAAATCCGCCCGAACAAGTTCGGCGCGCCGCATTTAGTCCGGGAAAGGGGAGTTCATTTGTTTCCTGGGTGGGCTCCCAATCTGTGGACGTCTTTGTGACAGGCGAGGTGGGCTACCATTCGGCTTTGGATGGGGCAAAGCGCGGAGTCTCAGTCCTCGAGCTAGGTCACCCTCAAAGCGAGCTCTATTTTTCGAAGACAGTGAAAACTTGGCTCCAAGAAGTGGGAGTTCAAGCGACGGTTCACCAGAGCCTGCCGCGGACGATCTTACAGTGACCAGCCGGCGCCAAGGCCGATAGTGTATCGATTATAGGAGTAGGTCGGTTCGGTTGAGGTATTGACCGTATAAGACAGGTCTAAAAGGATGGACCAGTTTTTCTTAATCGTGTGCACGTCGCTGATGCGCATGACGAGGTTTCCGTCCCTGCGCGCGGTCCATGCGTAATAGTAGCCAGTAAGTCCCACGGAAGTAATGAGGTTGTTGGAGCTTCCGATCTTAAACAGATTGTTGATCTCAGCTGCGGGCGCTAGGTAGCGCCACGTATCCGAAGCGGTGACGTTGTAATCCATTCCTCCCGACATACCAGGATTGAGCAAAGGCCATTGAGACTGGATCCTGGCGGAGAGTTTCGTAGAAGCGGTCCAGCCCGTGAAGTCAGTGTTGGTAAAAAAGTAGGCAGGTTTAATATCTCCGTCGAGCTGGAGCATGAACCTGCCGGTGGGTTGCCAACGCAGGAATAGGCCTCCATCCCCTGACATGGCGAACGGCCGATTAGCGCCTCCTGTCCCATCATCAGAGTAATTGATAGTGAACGTGCCTTCGGCACGCGCACCGATAGACACGTGAGCCATGGGGTCATACGTCAGATAAATCGAAGGCGTGACATTGTGATAATTGTAATTGGCGACAGTCGATCCCAACGGCAGGAGATTGAAGTTCCCCGCCGCGCGCAAGCTCCCCACAAATTGAAAGAGTCGCATTGGCGAAGACATCCAGCCGCCGCCGCCTGAGTAGTTCGTGCGTAGGGTCCAAAGTCCCGTGACTCCGGGGCCGCTCACCGGCAAGACGCCTACGTTGCTGTCAAACTGGGGAATAAGCGTCACGCTTGCAAACCACTGCCCCTTGTCAAAGGGCTGAACAATCTTCTTGGCCGCTTTTCCGATATCTTTGGCCGTCGTGCTCTCCGGGGGGGCGCGGTCGGCGATTCTCGAAGCAGCGATCAATTCGCCCAAGCCTAGGCCGCCAAAACCATTCTTCAGATAGATCGTTCCCAAATAGTAGTGACCTACCGCTGATAATTCAGGGTCTGGCTGGCGGGCGATATATCCGAAATGCCCTTCGGCTTGCGAGAACTGGGAGTTTGAAAACGCCATCAACCCCAAAAACAAATGGCTGGGGCCTGGATTGAAACGAAGTCGAACCGCTTGTCGAAACAAAGACTGGGCGGGCGGATATTTTTTTTGCTGATATAGAATGACGCCCATTTCGAAGGCCGCAGCTCCCTGCTGAGCAGGGGGTTGAATCAAGTAAAGGCTTCGGTAAGCCCCATAAGCGTGGGGAGTGTCGCCCAGTGTTTTGTAGGTAAGGGCTAGGAGCTGAAGGGCTTCGGCGTTGCGGGGCTGAAGTTTAACGATGTGATTGAGCGCAGCGAGGGCAGCCTTATAGTCCTTCTTGTTGTACGCCAAAACTGCTTCGGCGTACTCGGCTTCGGCCGCTAAACCGGGATGTGACTCCTCAGCCAGCGCTTGGGGCGCCATCATTAATACTAGGGCCGCTGCAATGGCCCGAATTGAAGCCCTCCAAACTTCACGGAAGTATGGACGGTTCGGTCTCCGGGGCCTTACAGACCCTGTGTCGGTTTGGACACAACTGCCTGGAATCACTCCTTAAATTTACCATGGAAGGGTATGTGGTACGTAAGCGCTTTTTCTGTTGGGATACATATCTCCTTCTTGCTCGCCGCGTCTTCGTACGCGGCCGAAAGTCGTCCTAAGGCGGGCGAAATCGTGAGCGTAGAGGGTACGGTGTTCGTAAGGCCTGACGGGAAGGAAACCGCGCAAAGCCTCAAGCCCGCCAAGTCCGGCGACTCAGTTTACGAGGGCGACGTCCTCAACTCCAGCCAGCAACGGCAAAGTGAAAATTCTACTCAAAGATAAAACGGTGGTCGATGTAGGTCCTAGCAGCCCTGTTTAAGCTCGACCAGTTCAAGAGCAATGGCGGCGCAAACCGCGAAGTCGAAATGAACATGCTTTTACGGATCGGTGCGCGCATCGGTTTCGCAAAAGCTAGAGGGCAAGGGCAAAGTTCAGATTCGCACGCCTTCAGCCATCATAGGGTGTTCGCGGGACCGAGTTCGTCGTAGAGAGCGAAGCCCCTTCCAATTTAAAAACGATTAGTGCGGCCATCGCCAATCCAGAAAAACCTGCGGCTCTGATTCCAGCCGGTGGTAGGGCTCCCCGCTTCAGAAGGTCCCGTCGGTAAGACCGAAGTAACCGTGGTTCAAGGCCGCGTCGATGTTGAGCCTCCAAAGGCCGCAGCTGCGACCGAAAAACCCGTGGTTCTGACCGCGGGCTCTCAATTGACTTCCCAAGTAGGCGACACCTCGTCCGCAAAGGCCGTGAAGGTTGACGCTCAGCAAATGGCTCAGATTCGCGAGAGCGTTAAAGTGACGGACAATACGTTTTCGAAAGCCGTGGTTGTCGAGCCTGTAGCCTCCAATGGCTCGGGTGGCGGCGAAGCCACGCGTAGTGCTCTCGGGTGCTGTGCGTCGGCGGTTCAGGTCACTCCTCCGGTGGCCGTCGGAACAGCGGGCTTTGCCGGGACGTTCGGTGCAAACCAAACGTTTCAACCTACGAACGTGAATTTTCAACAAGCGAACATGCTTCGCACGATCAGCGTAACGGTGATCGGTCCTCAATAAAGGCAGAGTTTCGAAAATCTAGCGGGCTCTCATTTCTCATGCGGTACGTCGGTGGAGAATATGAAAAAGGATCGCGGGCTTCTAAAACTGAATGAGTCTCTCTCGTGGACGGGAACTTTGTTCGCCGTTTCCCTCATTGCGGGCTGCTCGCTGAGCACGGGCGAGCCGCGCATTCGCGTAACGATGCCTTCGCAGAATGGGCAGATGGGATTGAACTTCGGCGCTGGCCTCATGAATCTAGGGTCGGTGGCCCCGCCTGCCACTTTCTCAGGTTTTGATTGCTTTGCTCTCAACGTCATCGGCTCAGGAATTTCTCGTGCGCCGCTTTGCCCCATGGAGCCCACTGCGGGCGCTTTGGGCGGTTTCGCTCCGTTCTCAGGTGGGACGGTGAGCGTACGCGTTCCTTCGGGTACGAATCGGACCATCCAATTGATAGGTGTCATGACGGATGACGGGACTTGCCCGGCTGTCTCTACGCTCGTACCTGATGGTCCAATGCCAGGGCTTGCGACCTACCTTATTGGCGAAAAGACCGTGGATGTTTTCGAAGATAAACAAATTTCGATTCAGGCCGCGTACAGCGGTCCCGGGAGCGCTGTGCCTGTGATCCAAAACTGCGGAACTGCTCTTCAGTTCCTGCAGTCTGCCGTCCGGAGGCCTCAGGGTTGGGTACGGCGGATTGAACTGCCAGATACTGCGGCGAAACATCAGGGGTTTTAGACCAGCTACTGCAATTCGATGGATGGGACCAATTTCGGTGCGGATTTGAATACTGTTTTTTCAACCAACATGCCCGCGGTAGTCGCATCAGGCATTGATTCCATGCGTTCTCTTTCTTTTACCGCTGCAAGTTCCCAGGCTGTTAGAAGTTCGGCCTATAGCCCGCTGGATGGATTGAACGGGATCTACACGGCCACCGTGTTTCTGTTAAATACCGGCGTGAATAGAGGTATTTTTAGCATGAGCTTTGGTACCCCCACGTATAGCTTGAGCACGAATTCAAGCGGGTACCTCGTGTTCTCAGTAAACAACGGCAGCAGCAGTTCAGCCCCCGCGACGACCACTGCCGCACCATTGGGCTCGGTGGTTTTAGTCGAAACGAACTGGCAGACCGGAAACCCTGGATTCGCGGATCTGCACGTCAATGGAGCGGCTCCTATTCAAGGCGGATTTACGGACGCCGGATCTAGCAGCATGGGTTCGCATACAAATAACTACTTAGGAGTGATGGGTAGCTACTACATGGATGGAATGATCTCTGAGCACCTTGTTTATGATCATCCGCTCTCGCCTGGGGATATCGGGGCAATGGAGTGCTACTTCAAAGCGAAGTATCCCGGAATCAATCTTGCTCACGGATGTCCTTAGCGAATTCATATTAGGTGGAACGTATGCGTAACAGATGGAGCAAAATCAGGTTCTCTGAAAATACTTTCAAAGGCGTAGCCTTGTTTGCTTTGGTTTTTCTGCCCGCTTGCTCTTTGAGCAGTGGAACTCCGCGTATTCGCGTTTCCATGCCTGCGCAGAATGGCCAGATGGGATTGGGTTTTGGCTCAGGTCTCTTGAGCGCGGGAGCTCCTCCTCCACACCCTGCTGCCTATTCGGGTTTTCATTGTTTTGGATTGAACGTTACGGGTCCGGGGGTGCCTCCTGCCGCTTGGTGCGCCCACGACCCGATGGCCGGAACGTTTGGCGGATTAGCGCCGTTTTCTGGAGGATCGGTGAGTGTTCGTGTTCCTTCGGGACCTTCGCGCAAAGTTCAGCTCGTAGGCTGTCCAGCGATAGGACTTGCTCTGACGTGGCGACGTTTGATCGAGGTGGTGGTCAAAGTTCTCGAGCTTCCTGTTAGGAGAAAAGACTCTGGATGTTTTCGAAGATAAACGGAGTGGTGCAGAAGCCGCTTACGATCGAAATCGATGCCCACGTTTACATTTTAAACGGCTGCGTGGCGGCCCATGGGTCCTCCCCCTCCCGACAGCTTTCCTGGTTTGGAATACTGGCGAGGCAAAATGACCTCCATGCGCTTTCGATTGGGAACGGAGCCAATATAGCGGCTTCCCAGTGGGCATCGAAGGGAGCGGTCAACAGCTCTCTCAATGTCGGCGCTATCCCAACCTTTCAGCACAATGTGCTGGGTACTTGGCCTACGGTGCGCTTCAACGGAGGGAGCTCTCCTTATCTAACCGCAGCCAGCGTTGCTGGGCGGTAAGATTCACCGAACGAGCTGACTTTTTTCGCTGTCATTAAAGCTAATGGAAATAATGCTAGCAAGTTCATCCCTTCCAATACGACATTGCGGTTTCTCTCAGGCTCGCGCTGGGCGGAACGGATCTAAATTTCAGATCGCGGCTGGGGCACTCGCCATCACGATAAACGAAAATTACCTCCAGGGCTGTATCGCATCGTCGTAGGCACCATGAACGAAGCCGCCGCTGCCTCGGGCTCAGCCGACCTGCGCCTTTACGTCGACGGAACAGCGGATGGTTCGCAAACGGGAGTCACTCTTCCGGCGGCCGCTCTCTCTTCGATTTCCATCGGTGGCGTAAGCCCTTACGGATTGAACGGCGAAATCGCCGAGTTGGGCGTTTACACCTGGGCGATGGATGCGCCGGCTCGCGAAGGCCTCGAGTGCTTCCTGCACATCAAATACAACATTCCCATCAACCACACCTGCCCGTAGCGCCGCTGGCGATCCCGTGGTATAGGCTCTGGGCGCGCCAGACGGGTGATCGCTGGCAGAGCTTCAGACCGAAACCCTGCGGGAGGAAAGTCCGGGCTCCATAAAGCATGGTACTGGCTAACGGCCAGGCACTTAGCTTGCGAAGGCTAAGTGACGGAAAGTGCAACAGAAAACAGACCGCCTGCCCGAGTCAAATCGGGCCGGTAAGGGCGAAACGGTGAGGTAAGAGCTCACCGCCCGAGGGTGACTTCGGGGCAACGGCAAACCCTACCTGGAGCAAGATCAAATAGGGGGACACATAGCCAGTTTGGCTTGTCCCCGGGTAAGATCGCTGACGAGGATGTCAGTAATGGCATCCCTAGAGGAATGATCGCCTCCGTCGTTTATTCGGCGAAGACAAAGAAAACCTGGTTTGCAGTTCCCGGCGCGCTTTTTCTTTTCTAAGAACTGCCACAAAAGCAGGGCTATCGTTCTAATGAATTCAGAGCGCTTTCGCTTCAGGCTCGGGCATTAAGGACAAAACTCTCAGTTCTCCATAGCAGCCTGCCTACCCACATGGGGTTGCGGCTCATTTGATCACATCTTCGAGGGGACGAATTGGACAACTGGAGCCTGAAAAACAGGAATCATCTTTTTCAAGTCGATGAGTTCCAATCCTCCGAAGGAGATGTCTCCAGCCAATGTCTTTGGAAAGTAGCTCGATCCCGAGCAGAGCATCTGATTCCTGCCGGCATATTTGCAGTCTTGATAGTTAATATATTGATAGGGCCACTTTTCAGTACGATTGATGGCTTTTCCGCCGAGACTCCAAGTAAAGAACGTCTCATTGCCCCAATTCATCCCGACGATCGTATTTGAGTCGATGTTGTGAATGACCGCTCCGATGTGATCAGGAACGGAAAAGGCCGCTTTCGCCTCCATAGTACGAGGATTCACCTTATAGATGGTCGCCTTACTCTTCGGCCGATACTCCGAAACCGGGAGCCAGATCGAAGATCCATCAAAATCAATGCCTCCCGGGTGAAACTGGTTGTCTTCACGGACAATGAGGTCCTTCACCATCTGACCGGATGAATCAAACTGAATAAGGTAGGCCTTTCCCTTCCTTGGGAGCCATCCTGCGTGGTTTCTATGGGAACTTCGACCGTAGAAGATAAAAAATGCTCTCCAACTTTGACTAGGCCCTGAGGATGGAAGGCTTCGATGAGAGCGTACTAGTGAAGGTCCATTTTGATCTCTTCGATTTCCGAAATACGTGCCGCAAGAGGAGCCCAGTTAGGGCCTTGAGCTTAAACATACGAACATCAGGTGGAAGATCTTGGTCGGGTAGTCGGTTTCATTTTTCGATCAGCTAACATGTCGGATTGCATTGCTCAAAGCAGCCAATGCATCTCACTTTGGAGTTGAGGGATTGAGAAACTGTTATCAGCGCCAGTTCTGGAGGCACTGACACTACGATGAAAACCTGGGCGTTTCACCGATTCCCTGAAAACCTACAATATTGAGGAGTGGGGCGACCAGTACTGTCACACCCTCGGCCATCTGACGGTGCATCCACGCAAAGGCGAGGGGCCGGGCATCGACGTCACCTCAGTGATCGAAGAAGCAAAGGCGGGCGGTCTGGGCCTTCCGATCCTTATCCGCTTCCAAGACATTATTCGCCACCGCGTCGTGGCGCTCAACGAAGCATTCCGCAAGTCGATCTCCGAGTTTTCCTACAAGGGAAAATATCAGGGCGTTTATCCCATCAAGGTCAATCAAATGCGCGAAGTCGTCGAAGAGATCCTCGACGCCGGCCGTCCTTGCGACTTCGGTCTTGAGGCAGGATCCAAGGCTGAGCTCGCAGCGGTTTTGGCGATGAACACTTCGCCCAACGCGCTCATCGTTTGCAACGGATATAAGGATCACGCTTTCATCAAAGCCGCTCTCATGGGCGTCAAGCTCGGCAAGCGCGTGATGATTGTCGTTGAGAAGCTCAGCGAGCTCTACCAAATCATCGAAGGCGCACGCGAACTCAACGTTACGCCTCTTATCGGCATTCGATGCAAACTCTAATCTAAGCGGCAGCGGCAACAGCCTCTGGCATGAGAACGCCAAGTTCGGCTCACCACGCCGGAGCTGCTGCATGCGATCAATGTGATGAAGCAAGAGGGAGTTGCGGACAGCTTCAAGCTCCTGCACTTCCACATCGGCTCACAAGTCACCAACGTCAAAACCATTAAGGATGCTGTTAAGGAAGCCGCTCGCATTTATGCCAAGCTGCTTAAGATGGGCCTGGGCATCGAGTATCTCGATGTGGGCGGCGGTTTGGGAGTGGATTACGATGAGTTCGCGCACGAGTTTCGATAGCTCGATTAACTACTCGCTCGATGCAGGCGCGTGAGCGCGGTCGTCCATTCGTTCAAGAATTTGCCAGCTATCGAAGAAGTTCAAGAGCCCAACATCGTGTCCGAGAGCGGTCGGGCGCTTGTAGCCCATCATTCGGTGCTCATCGTGAACGTGTTTGGGAATATCGAAGTCGGAATGGCCCCCATGTCCTTGCTTGAGTCTGAGGACGAAGCCGACGTAGTGAAAGAGATGCGGTATCTCTCGGGCAATCTCACTTCCAAGAATTTGCTGGAACACTTCCACGATGCGCTGAGCCGCAAGGAGGAGGGCGCTTAGCCTCTTTCGTCTAGGCTTCCTCTCTCTCGAGGATAAGGCCAAGGTCGAGCACCTGTTTTGCAGATTTTGCCGCCTCATCCATAAAAACGCGCAGGGCGTGAAGTACGTTCCTGACGAAGTCGAGGCGCTGAGCAAGCATCTGGCCGATCAGTACCTCTGCAACTTCTCGCTGTTTCAATCGATGCCTGACCATTGGGCCATTCAGCATCTTTTCCCGATCGCCCGACCCATGAACATGATGAGGAGCCTAGCCACCAAGCCACGCCGTGGACATCACCCGCGACTCGGACGGCAAGATGCCTGCAAGTTCATCGATCTCAGAGATGATCGGTTGACACGCTTCCGCTGCACTCGCTGGACCTTCAACGAGCCCTATTACCTGGGGTTCTTTTTAATGGGCGCTTACCAAGACATCATGGGCGACCTGCACAACCTCTTCGGAAGGGTCAACGAGGTGCACGTGTTCCTCGATGAGACGGAGCCCGGCGGCTAGCCCATCGAAGAAGTGATTCGCGGCAATACGATCGCTGGCGTGCTTTCTTGATTCAGTACAGCGCTACGGACCTTGAGAAGAGGGTCAAGGAGACCATCGAAGCCAAGGTGCGCGAGAAAATGATCAAGCCTAAGGAAGGCGTGGATTTCAGAACTTCTACGAGCGTCCTTCACGGGTACACCTATGGCGAGTTCGACAAGTTGCAAGAGATGCTAACGGCGCAGACGACCAACGGGTCTTCGGATTCGGCAGAGCCTCGATTGGACAACTCGTCCCCGGCCTTGTAGTAGATAGGCCAGAGGATTCGTATGCTCCTGTCTAGCGTCCCATCGTTTTTTAAGCACCGCCGTGATCAGCTTCTCAAAAAGGCCGAAGGAGCTGTTTTTCTGCTTCCTGCGGCCGAGGAAGTCCTGCGCAACCTGACGTTCATTACCCATTTCGGCAGGAGAGCAATTTCTTCTATCTGACGGGATTTGAAGAACCGGAGTCTTTCCTTGTTGTAGCGCCAGCTCTTAAAGGCGGCGGTCATCGCTCGATTTTTGTTCGTCCGCAAGCGCGATATCGAAAGAAATGTGGGGAAGGCGAGCGTTACGGCAGGGACTGAGCGCTTTCAGTTTTTGGCGTGGACGAAGCATATCTTATCGAAGAGCTAGATCAGCGGCTGCCGGGGCTTCTTCGGGCGCTGAGCAGGTTTTTTACTGCATGGGACTTCACGGGCGACTGACCGCCGCGTGATGGCGGGTCTTGAGACGCATGCCGCAGCTTAGCCGCAGGGCAAGGCCCTGCTCCTCCTTGAAGGACCAACGAAGTTCTAGGTGAGATGCGCCTATACAAGACGCGCGAAGAAATCGATCGTCTGCGCGAAGCCTGTGAGATCGCAGCCTCAGCGCACAAGATGGCGATGAAGAAACGCGCCCTGGCATGAACGAGTTTGAGATCGAAGCCATGATCGATTACGCGTTCCGGAAGAACGGCTGCGGTCGCGTTGGATACGGAAGCATCGTCGCTGGCGGCAAGAATTCCACTGCTTGCACTATCGCGCCAACAACGAGGCGCTCAAAGACGGCGATCTTCTTCGATCGATGCGGGCGGCGAATACGATTATTACACCTCTGACATTACGCGCACGTTTCCGGTGGGCCGTAAGTTCAGCGACGCCCAGGCCAGTTTGCATGACCTCGTGCTTAAGTCCCAGGAATCCGCCATGTTTTTGCCAAGCCAGGGGCGACGCTCGTAGGGATTCATGAGCACGTTTGCGACGTTCTCGTGGACGGCCTGCTTTCGCTGGCCCTTAAGGGAACGCGAGCCGAGATTCTACACTCAATGCGCATCGAAGGTTTTATCTCACAACACATGAAGCACAGTTCGGCATGGATGTGCATGACTTGGCCGCATTATCACGTGGCGAGCCTCATGGCTGGAGCCTGTATGGCATTCACCATTGAGCCAGGACTCTACGTTCAGCCTGGCGATATGGAAGCGCCAGCCGCGTTTCGCGACATCGGTATTCGCATTGAAGACGATGTGGTGATCACCATCCGCCGTTGCTGACATCCTGCTGGAAGCGCTTACCGAGAAACGCTCCGACATCGAGGCACTGCGCGCTTCGTGCGCGAAGTAGTACCCGGCCGATTGAGCCCGTTGAAATCGAGCATCCGTTTATTCTCGCCCCCGCGGCGGGAATCACGAACTCGCCCTTTCGCAGATTGATGCGAAGACTTGGCTCTTCGGTTGTCATCTCAGAGCTAGTCTCAGCGAATGGCATCCATTATGGCGGGCAGCGCACGTTGGATCTGTTGCGCGTGCATCCCCGAAGAGACGCCTGTTGGCTTACAGATTTTTGGCGAGGACGAAGCCAATCTCGTCGAAAGCCACCAAACGTATCCCGAAAAGCAAGGCGCGGACTTTGTTAGATCTCAACCCAGGTTTGTCCGGTGGACAAGGTCACTAAAAAGGGCGCAGGCGCAGCCATGTGCAAATGTGATCACGTTGGGCCATACGCTCTCAGCGATGGTCAAATCCCGTGAAAGATTCCCGTTACCATCAAGATCCGCACGGGGTGGGATCAGTCCTCCCGCAATGCACACGAGGTCGTAAGAGCCGCTCATGATGCGGGCGTGGCATGGGTGGCGATTCACGGGCGAACGCGCGCCCAGGGTTATGCGGGACTTGCCGATTGGGATTTTATCGCAGAGGTCAAAACCGAAACCCGCTTCGATCATTGGCGGCGGAGACATCAACAGTGCTGAGACGGCTGTGAGACGCGTGAAGAGCAGGAGTAGACGCCGTGCTCATCGGCAGAGGAGCGCTCCGAAATCCCTTTTTGTTTGAACAGGCTAAAGCACTTTGGGAAGGCACGCCGGCTCCCGCCACGAGTCCGGAGCGATATATTGAGCTCATCAATACCCAGCGACTGTTGTTGCTCGAGAACTTTGAGGAGAGAACGGCACTACTACATGTTCGAAAGTTCTTGGCCTGGTACGCGTCTGGATTTCCAGGAGCGAGCGAATTTAGGCGAAAGGTCTTCGGAACACCCGATCCGGCGGTACTTTGGGAAGAGGCGCGTCTCTTTTTTGAGAAAACAGCCGGTTCGCGTACCCAAAAATACCTCGAAGAGCCCTTTTTGATGGGCGGGCACGGTTGTTGTAAAAATTACCCGATAAATTCTGCTTTTCGAGGAAAAAAAGACATGCGCCTCTTGACGCACCGTATAAAAATCGGTATTCACCCCGCCGGGCAGATGCCCGTGGAGGTGGATGATGAAAAAATCCAATGGAAAATTAGTCGTTTTGGCAGTGGTCTCGGTCTTGGGCGCAATGAGCACGGCTTTTGCCGATACTTGCTCTTCTCCAGCGGGCAGCCCATCACTCGTTTTTACGAAGTCTTCGAGCGATGATGCAGGCGTCACCTATAAGGGCCAAGCTGTTTTGGGTGTCTCTCAGTCAGGTCGCTCGGTTGATGTAACGACCACCGAGAAGACCTATAAGATCTCCTACTTGAGCGAAGAGAATGCTGAAAAGACAGCCATGCCCTCTGTGCTGGTTCATCACTTGATGTGAGTTCTTGCTTAAAGAAAAACGTCAGTATGGAAGAGGGCAACATGCAAGCGAGCGCCTTCGGCATTAGGACGAATAGGACCTATAAGACGAGCTATCAGGTGGACTGCTCCGGCGCCATCTCCGCTATTTTTGACCGGGTAACTATCCTTCCTGCGGGAGCGACGGTTTCGGATATCGGCAACCTGACAAGGACCTTGGCTGATGGAGGCGTAGAGCCTGTGGTTCAGTATGAGACGTCGAGTCAGCATTACGAGCCTACGATCCAACCTGGCAAGATCTAGTCTGTACTTCTTACAATTCAGGCCACGGCAGGCCTGAAAAAATCCGCCCACAGAACTTGACTCATAGTGTCAGATTTGCTAAGCAGGCGCTGGGTTTGAGGGCGGGAAAAGAAAGCGTGTGGAGAAAAATATGAAAAAGACTTCCTGGTTGTTTTCAGCTGCCGTCTTCGCAACCTGTTTTGTAAGCGGTGCTTGGGCATTTGACGATGGATACGAGCCCGGCATTTCCGCTAAAGAACTGGCGGAGATGACTGCAAAGCATGAAGCCCAGCTCACAGGCCCGTCTTGGCTCATCTACCGCATGCCTACCTTTGCGGGCGATACCCTGATGTCAGCAGGCCTGGGCCAACAGATCTACTCGGTCGAGGCGATCGAGGATATCCTCGAAGTCACCGTTCAAAAGCCATACGATTCGTTGGGCGTGAACCTCGAAGTCTTCAAGGTGAAGTACTCGAGCGTTGATCGCGCAAAGGACGCCGAAAAAGATCTCAAAGCAGGCATGGAGAAGGGCACAGGCCTTTCGTTGGAAGTATCTGGCTGTCTCAAGCTCAGCGAAAAGCCCGCTTACACCAGCTCTTGGAACGTTGGTGACGAACACTGCGAACAGCAGCACTTCACCTTTACTGTGGCTTGCGAAGACGCGAAGTACACTGCGACGCCTCGCCTCAAGGTCCGCCAAAAAGGAATGCTCCAAGAGTCTCCTTCTAGCGGAAACGCTCTTTTTCACGGTGAGACGCGTTGCACAGGTCCTAAGAAGTACTTTCACCCTTCACCGCGCTATCAATAGCTCGATCAGGGGCAACGGGGATTTGGTATGTTGAGACAGGGTAAGCTAGTAGCGGTCCTTTGGTTGTCCTCGATGTTCGCGGCTTCGGGAGCGTTTGCATACGACCCCTGGGGTCCAAATCCCTTCGGTGATGAGAACCCGTTTCACCCGAGCGAAGAGAGCACTCCCGAGGCCACGCCCGTCTCCACTCAGGACATGATGGATGGCATCAAGAAAAGCGGTCAGGCCCTTTGGAAGCGCTGGACCGATGCTACCGACCTCAGTCAGCTGGGTGCTCCTAAGGTTCGCGCTACTTGCATGGCGATGGATCTTGCTTCAGGGGAGATGAAAGCTACTCGCGCCTCGGGTGCGGTGATTTACGGGTTGCCGGTTGCCGACAAGAAGGGCTTTGCAGAACAACTCACTTCGATTGCTCAAGAAGACGAGCAACTGACGCTGGTGACCAACAGTGGTTACTATGTGAGCGTCGCGTTCAAAGACGAAAAGAAAGCCTCCGAAGCTTTGAAGTCTCTTTGCTCATCTGAGACCCAGGCGCTGGACGTCTCCAAATGCCAAGCCGTCGAGTTCAACACCCCGATTTATTCCACCCGGCAATGCTCGGGCGTCTACTATTCTGACCAAGCTCTGGCCTCAGCAAGCGCCTGCATGAAAAAACGCGCTGCAGAAGTTGGCGCCAACGATGGCGAATGGACGGTCCGCTCCGTCGTCTACAGCTGCGGGTCATTTAGCCCGGCAGCGCCTTTGGTTCGCTTTGACGTAAAGGATTTCGATTTGGTTGCATTTACCGTGAAACAAAAGCAGGAGACCAAGCGCGCGCTTGAGGCTTGCGAGTCGGATTCGCGGTTTGTGCGCATTCAAAAGGAATCTTGCCCTGAGGTTCCGGGCATCATTTATCCGTAGCTTCGTCCGTCACAGGCGCTAGCGGAACGAACCCCGCTTTTCCTTGGATGCCATAGTAGCCATTTTGGATCGCAAGCCCCTTGAGCAGCTCGAGGTAAGGGGTTCTTAGGAACTTCGCCTCCTCCGTGCCGCCTTTGACGCGACAGCTGAGCCTCCCCGAAGAATAGCGCAGGGTCTCCCAATCGAGTTTTTCTTGGGATTGGTCGCTGAGGGTCACAATTCCTTCCAAATTCCACCCCACGACGAAGTAGGCGGTGTCTTCGACCTCGATCGGATAGGTTTCCCATCCGATGCGCAATTCGTAACCATCCTGCGTGCGGAGCGATGCTTTTAAAGAACGTGCGAGCCGTCTCTTCGTGCGTGATCTCTCCACCGTCGGAGAGCCAGACGCCATTTCGGCTTAGGGTGATGCGTTCCATACCTTTTCGATACGGGTCGCCCTTGCATCCGTCAAGGGAGGCGGGAGATACTGGAACTTGACCATGAATACTTCGCAGCAAAAGAAATTCGAAGAAGCCTTCGTCGAAATCATCCGCAAGACCTCCGTCGATCTCCCGCAAGACGTGCTTGACGCGATCAAACAGGGCACTCAGCAGGAAGCAGCAGGCTCCCGAGGCGAGTACGCAATGAAGATCATTCAAAAGAACACGGATTTGGCGAAGCTCAAGAGCCAGCCGCTTTGCCAAGATACGGGCAGCGTTCTTTTTTACATTCATTACCCGAAAAAATTGGAGATCGAGGCGGTCGAGAAAGTCATCCGCAAGGCCGTCTCGGCGGCGACTAAGGTCGGCTACCTCAGACAAAACAGCGTGGACTCGCTCACCGGTAAGAACGACGGCACCAATTTAGGCCCCGGGGCACCCACGATGCATCTCAGGCCCTGGAAAAAAGATTTTTGGGAAATCCGTCTCGTTCTCAAGGGCGGCGGTTGCGAGAACGTAGGCGCGCAGTACAGCCTTCCGGATTCGCGCTTAGGCGCAGGCCGAGATCTTGCGGGTATCAAGAAGTGCATTCTCGATTGCGTGCAACAGGCGCAAGGCAAGGGCTGTGGGCCCGGCGTGCTGGGCGTGGTGATCGGTGGGGATCGCGCTACGGGTTATGAGATTTCCAAAGAGCAGTTCTTGCGCAAGATGACCGACCGAAGCGATGACCCCGTTTTGGCCCAGCTTGAGGAGGAATGCCTTCGCGAAGGCAACCAGCTCGGCATTGGACCCATGGGGTTTGGTGGCAAGACGACGCTCATGGGCGTGAAAGCGACGAAGCTCAATCGCGTGCCAGCCTCGTTTTTCGTCTCGGTTTCGTATATGTGCTGGGCGTATCGCAGGCAGGGTGCTGTGATCTCGGGCCAAGGCAAAATCAAGAAGTGGCTCTACTAAAGGAAGAAACATGATCCAGCTCTCGGCACCCTTCACCGAACAAAAGATTCGTTCCCTCAAAGTGGGCGATATGGTGGAGCTGTCTGGCGTCGTATTCACAGGTCGCGACGCGGTCCACAAATGGTTGCACGAAGGCCATGAGCCGCCCGTGAGTTTTCGCGACGGAATTATTTATCATTGCGGGCCTGTGGTGCTCAAAAAGAAGGACAAATGGGTGGTAACTGCCGCGGGTCCAACGACTTCTTCTCGAGAAGAGCCCTATCAAGCTGGAATCATCGAGCGATTCGGCATTCGCGCGGTGATCGGCAAGGGGGGCATGGGAGAAAAGACACGCCAGGCTTGCCAAAAATACGGCTGCGTCTATCTTCACGCTGTGGGAGGCGCTGCCCAGGTGTTAGCTGAGACCGTTCAAGAAGTCCGAAACGTCTACCTCATGGAGCAATTCGGCAGTCCCGAGGCGATTTGGGAGCTGCGTGTTCAAAGCTTCCCGGCGGTTGTCACGATCGACGCCAATGGAAATTCGCTTCACAAAGAGATCGAAGCCGAGTCAGCCGAACGACTCAAGAAAATCCTGGGGACTTAATGGCTATTCGTAAGATCGCACGCATGGGGCATCCTGTTCTGCGGCAAAAAGGCTCGCGAACTCACTGCCCAAGAGATCGGATCGAGGAGATCCAGCGGCTCATCGCCGATATGCGCGAAACGATGGTCGAGTACGACGGCATCGGTCTTGCCGCGCCTCAGGTTCACGAGAGCATTCAATTGGCCATCATCGGTTACGAGTCTGAGCAGAGGCCTCAGGTCGTCATCAATCCTAAGATCACGGTTTTGGATCAAGAAGAGCAGGGGTACTGGGAGGGTTGCCTTTCGGTGCCTGAATTGCGCGGCCTCGTCTATCGCCCACGGAAAATCCGCGTCGACTTCGTGGATGAGAAGGGTCAATCCAAGAGCATTACGGCTGAGGGTTTTTTTGGCCACCGTTTTTCAACACGAGCTGGATCACCTGGCCGGCGTGCTTTACATCGATCGCGTTAAAGACACCACGCGCTTGGCTTTTTACGAAGAGTACGAGCGTTTCACACCCCAGCCGAGTCTTCGGACATCGGCGAACTTGCTGATTAAGGGTTCTTGAGCTCTTCTGCGAGGCGGATGCGCGCCTGCCTTCGTTTTTGCGCCTCAGAGTAGCGGCGCTTTTCTTCGGGGGAGTCCGGCTCAATGGGCGGAACTGGAATTGGCCTACCCAAATCATTAAGAGCCACCAAGGTCGTGTAGGCGCTCGCCGTGTGCATGCGCTCACCGGTAAGCGGGTTCTCGCTATCCACTCGTACGCCTACTTCCATCGAGGTGCGCGAAGCAAAATTCACCATCGCCTTGATGTGAAGGATGTGGCCCACTTTGACGGGCGCCAAGAAATGAAGCGCGTCGATCGACGCAGTCACGACCACGCGACGCGCGTGACGGCCCGCCGCGATCGCAGCTGCGATGTCGATCCAGGCCATGACCTTGCCGCCGAAGATCGTGCCGATCGCATTGGTGTCACCTGGCAAGACAATCTCCGTCATCTCGGTTGCCGACTCAGCGGGTTTCTTTGCTTTGGGTACGTGACTCGAAGTTTGCTGTTTAGGGCCCATCTTCACTAGGATACCCTTTTTTTTATGAGCCTGCGCATCGGTTTGGGACTCTTTGTGTGCAATGCGTTTTGGTCCGCCAACAGCGTGATGGCCAAGGTCCTTTTGCGTAGCATGAGCCCGCTTCAAGCAGCGTGGACTCGCTATGCAGCAGCTGGTGTGGCGCTTGCACTGGCGTTGCCGTTTCTTCGTGGGGCGTTCAAAGGGTCGCCTCGCTTGAGGATCAAAGATGCTCCGGATTTCATGGGTGTTGGGTTGCTTCCTTTTTTTGTCGCGCCGCTCCTGAATATGACCGGGCTTTCGATGGCGCAGGCGACCGAAAACTCGCTGATCGTCGCTACGGAGCCGCTTTGGACGGTTGCGTTGGCGGCGCTTTTTTTGGGCGAGAGGCTATCGGGAAGGGCGCTGAGCGCGGTCGGCCTGGCGATCGTAGGCTTCGTGCTTTTGGCAAGCGGCTCATCCTTTGCGGGCCTTGGCAATTTCTCTTTGGGCAACATTCTGTTCATGTGCGTTCAGGCTTGCGAAGGGTCATTTAGCCTTTTTTCCAAGCGGCTTTCCCTTCGGGGTTGGAAACCCATTCCCCTTTTTGTCATTGCCTGGTTTTTAGGGTTCACCGGTCTAAGTGCCGTCCTCCTAGCAAAAGAAGGGCTGCCTGCGTTTTGCGCTTGGGACCTGCCCACGTTCGGGGCTGCGGCCTGGATTGGAGGGCTAGGGAGCACCTTTGGCTACGTCTATTGGATCACGGCTTTGCAAAAGATCTCTTTGGTGCCCATGGCCCTATCCCTCTTCTTACAGCCCCTTTTAGGGGCGGTTTTGGGCGTTGCACTGCTTGGAGAGCGGCTTTCGGGGCAACAGATCGTGGGTGGTGGTCTTATCTTCGTGGCGCTGGGCATATTTGTCCGACCCCAGCTTCAAAAAAGACGACGAACCTCAGATTTTGCTTGAAACCTCTTTTACCTGCTTCCTATACTTGACCACAGAATTGGGGAATCAAAGGGGGGTCTTTGAGTTCACCTGAAGAAGCGGCACTATTTGATCAACTGCTTGATTTAACGGGACTTCCTGAGGATCTCCTGCGCGACGAAGTCGTGCGCCTGCTCTCTAAGGGCGGCGAAACCGACGCTTATTCCAAAGAGCTTACTTTAGACCAGCTTCGTGAGGCCCTCTTGCATGAGCTCGAACGTATGCACGCTGAGATGAGCGCGGGCGATATTTCAGAAAAATAAACCAATCGTATTGAGGGTTTCTCCACGATTTTGTATCTTGCATCAAAATCCGCTTTCTCTGTTTTGCGGATTCAGTAGATACTAAGGAAGAACGGTGCCGATTAGGGCGGCTTACGCGTTCCGAGGAGAAAAGCTCATGTTGATTCGCAGTGGCGGCGCGAAAGTTCCTTCGAGGCTAGTACAACCCGGACTGGTGGGCTTTTCTGAAGAGCTTGCCCCTCAGGGTTACATTCCCAATCCCGTGGTGGTCGAACAGACCCCGCGCGGCGAACGTCAATACGACATTTACTCGCGACTTCTTTTGGATCGCATTATTTTTCTCGGAACCGAAGTGACCGATGTCTCAGCCAACCTGATCATCGCGCAGCTTTTTTTCTTAGAGAGTTCGGATCCAGACAAAGACATTCACTTCTATATCAACTCGCCTGGCGGCAGCGTGTATGCGGGCATGGGCATTTACGATGTGATGCAGTTTATCAAACCTGATGTTGGCACCTATTGCATCGGCATGGCCGCCAGCATGGGCGCGCTTCTTTTGTGCACGGGCGCCAAGGGCAAGCGTATTAGCCTTCCGAATAGTCGCATCATGATCCACCAACCTTTGGGTGGAGCTAAGGGTCAAGCTTCGGACATCGAGATTCAAGCCAAGGAAATCCTCTATCTTAAGGAAAAGCTCAACGGCATCATGGCCAAGCATGCGGGCAAATCCTTGGAACAGATTAAGAAGGATACGGATCGAGACAATTACCTTTCGGCTCAGGAAGCAGTTGAGTACGGGCTGATCGACAAAGTGATCGAGCGACGCTGAGGATACGACGATGGACGGTAAGAAGATGACAGGTGATGGTTTCGGAAATCTCTGCTGCTCCTTTTGCGGCAAGAACCAACGCGAAGTAAAAAAACTCATCGCGGGTCCTACGGTCTACATTTGCGACGAATGCATCGAGCTGTGCAACGACATCATCGCAGAAGAAGGACAGAAGGACGCCCCTGCGCGCACTCAGCAAAACGTCCCCAAGCCTGCGGAGATCAAGGACACTCTGGACCAATACGTCATTGGCCAAGACCGCGCTAAGCGCGTGCTTTCCGTGGCTGTTTACAACCATTACTCGCGCGTTCAGCACCAATCCGAGCGCAAAGGCAAAGGCGACGGAGTGGAGCTGCAAAAGAGCAACATCCTGCTCATCGGCCCGACCGGTTCGGGCAAGACGCTGCTCGCTCAAACGCTTGCTCGTCTGCTGAACGTCCCGTTCGCGATGGCAGATGCCACGACGCTCACCGAAGCAGGCTACGTCGGCGAAGACGTCGAGAACATCATTCTTAACCTTCTGCAAAGCTGCGACCACAATGTCGAGCGCGCGCAAAAAGGCATCGTCTACGTCGACGAAGTCGATAAGATCTCGCGCAAGGGCGAGAATCCTTCGATCACTCGCGACGTGAGCGGTGAAGGCGTGCAGCAAGCTCTACTGAAGATCATCGAAGGTACGATCGCCAATGTTCCTCCTAAGGGCGGTCGCAAGCACCCGCAACAAGAGTTCGTTCAGGTAGATACCTCGAACATCCTGTTTATCTGTGGCGGCGCTTTCGTCGGTCTGGATAAGATCGTCGGAATGCGTAAAGGCAAGCGTAGTCTAGGTCTTCAGGCCAACATTACGACTAAGGCCGAAGAGACCGTTTCCAAGATGCTTGCTCAAGCCGAGCCTGAGGATCTTATCAAGTTTGGTCTGATCCCCGAGTTCATCGGCCGTCTGCCCGTGGTGGCAACTCTTGAGGAACTGGACGAAGCCGCTCTGGTCGACATTCTCACCAAGCCTCGCAACGCTCTGGTGAAGCAGTATCAGAAGCTGTTTGAATACGACGGTATTCAACTCGAGTTCGAACCCGATGCGCTCAATGCCGTGGCTCAAGAAGCCATCAAGCGCAACACGGGTGCTCGCGGTCTCAGAGCCATCCTCGAGCAATCCATGCTCGAAGTGATGTACGAGCTGCCGGCTAAGTCGAGCATCCAAAAGTGCGTCATCACCAAGAACGTGATTCTCAAGAGCGAGCGCCCGGTCCTCGTACTGGTTGACGGCACCAAGACTCAGGACTTCTCTAAGATCGCCAATAAGGCGAATGGATCCGCTGCCGCCGAATCAGCCTAGGCTTATTTCAAGTCCGGGTTGTGCATGATTGAGTCGCGGTAAAAGTTCACGCCCGTCACGCATGCAGCCTGCAAGCTTGGATTGTTTTCGAAGGCCGCTGTGCACTGGTTGCGGGCTAGGTAAAAAGCTGCAGCTGCTCGTTGAAGGGTGCTGTACCACTCCAAGGGTTCAACGGCTGCGCGGGCGAACTTAACGCCCTTTTCGCAGGCGTATTTTTCGTTACCACTCGAGAAGCCACCCATTGAGTCGCACCCGAAGTTTGCCGTCGATACCGCCATGTCCTTTGCCAAGCATCCGCTCAGGGCTCCAGCCATCAAAACCGTCAAACAACCCATCAGTACTTTCTTTGTCATATCGATCTCCTTATTTTGTTGCTGCGCGTTATATCGCGACTGCGAGCGAGGTGGGGTCAGGTGTCGATGGGGTTTCTGTCAGGATTGCGTAAAGATGAGGGAGGGGGCTGCTTAGGGCCGAGACCTGTTCCGGGAGACTGTTTTGAACTGTCGGGAATTACTCGGAATAATTTTGCTGGTCGATCGGCTCATTGATTTACTTCCGCTCCCTATTTGTGCTGTAGTTAAAACAAGGAGGGCTTGGGGGGTGGGAATTCTCCCTTCGATCCCCAAGTTCAAAGACGATGTCGAGCTCATCTTCAAAAGACAAAAAGTCGTCTCAAGCAATCCGTCAAAACGTACCGCTGCTGCCGCTTCGGGACGTTATCATCTTCCCGCATATGGTGGTGCCGCTGTTCGTTGGGCGCGAGAAATCCATCAACGCTCTCGAAGAGTGTGTAGCGAAGAAGCAGGATTTGTTCCTTGTGGCTCAACGCCAAGCTTCGACCGTAAGCCCAGGTCAGAGCGATATCTTTGAAATCGGAACGCTGGGCACGATCCTTCAGATCCTGAGACTTCCTGACAATACGGTCAAAGTCCTGATCGAAGGCAAGCGCCGCGGACGCATCCTGAACTACGAAGAGAACGATCGCATGATCGTGGCCGAAGTCGAGGACATCGCCGAGACAACGGACGACACCGTTGAGATGGAAGCCCTGATCCGCTCGATCAAGGCAACCTTCGAAAACTACGTCAAGCTCAACAAGCGCATTCCGCCTGAGATGCTCATGAGCGTGAGCACGATCGAAGATCCATCCCGCCTGGGCGATCTGATCGTCGCGCACCTGAACCTCAAGCTCGAAGACAAGCAGAACATCCTGGAAGTCGCAGATCCTGCTAAGCGCCTGGAAAAGCTGCTGCAGCTGATGCAAGGCGAGATCGAAATTCTGCAAGTCGAGCGCCGTATCCGTACGCGCGTGAAGAAGCAGATGGAGCGCTCCCAAAAGGAGTACTACCTCAACGAGCAGATGCAGGCGATTCAGAAGGAGCTGGGCGAGAAGGACGAATTCAAAGCCGAGCTTCAAGCGATCGAAAAGCAGATCCGCGCTAAGCCCATGAGCAAGGAGGCCAAAGAAAAGGCCACCAAAGAGCTCAAGAAGCTCAAGATGATGTCGCCGATGTCTGCCGAAGCGACCGTCGTGCGCAACTACATCGACTGGCTAATCACGCTGCCTTGGGCCGAATACACCCAAGACCGCAACGACATTCAACTCGCCAAGCAAGTGCTCGAAGAAGATCACTACGGGCTGGAAGAAGTTAAAGAGCGCATCCTCGAGTACCTCGCGGTTCGCGTTCTTACCGAAAACAGCAAGGGCCAGATTCTGTGCTTTGCTGGTCCTCCCGGTGTCGGCAAGACGTCGCTGGCTCGATCGATCGCTAAGTCTCTCAACAAGAGGTTCGTTCGCTGCTCCCTGGGCGGCGTGAGAGACGAAGCCGAGATTCGCGGTCACCGCCGTACCTACGTAGGCGCTCTGCCAGGCAAGATCCTGCAGTCGCTCAAGAAGGCCGGCTCCTCGAATCCCGTGTTCCTCTTCGACGAAGTCGACAAGATGAGCATGGACTTCAGAGGCGATCCTTCGTCAGCTCTGCTTGAAGTGCTGGATCCTGAGCAGAATTCGACGTTCGGCGATCACTACCTAGAGGTCGATTACGATCTTTCCAAGGTAATGTTCGTGCTGACGGCAAACAATCTGCACAATATCCCCAAGCCGCTGCTGGACCGCATGGAGGTCATCACGATCTCCGGGTACACCGAGGATGAGAAGTTCAACATCGCTCGCAAGTACCTCATCACCAAGCAGATGGAAGCCAACGGCCTCAAAGAGGGCGATTTCGAGATGTCCGATGACGCCGTGTACTCGCTGATTAGGCAGTACACGCGCGAAGCCGGCGTTCGAAACCTCGAGCGCACGGTTGCTACGCTTTGCCGCAAGGTCGCTAAGCAACTGGTCGAGCGCAAGATCGCTTCGGGCGAGATTACGTCTTCGGCTGCTGAGACTTCGGTTAAGGCTTCCAAAACCAAAGCTGCCGCTAAGACGGGTACCATCAAGATCGTTGAGAAGGATCTTGAAGAACTGCT
>JBGAWT010000018.1:0-21242 GCA_044227445.1 Bdellovibrionia bacterium
GACAGCAGGTAAACAAATACGTCCACGAGGTAGATCGGCGAGTTCCGTTCCAAAATCTCGTATTATTTGAAGAGCCGCTTACCTTAACTTTTGCAAAAAAGAGAGTGGATCAAGCGATGATCGTTCGCGACTTGGGGCTCATGAAAAAAGGAGACCGCTTGTATCTACCCGGCTTCAGCGCGCTTCATAAAGAGGAGGGGGCACGAATCGCGCGGCTCAATGGATCTGAGGACCCCATCAAGTTTTGGATGGATCATTACGCTGCGCCCCTAGGAAAAGCTCAGGCTGAGTTTTTTGCGCGAACCGGCTTGAAACTGACCTCCGCGCATTCGCAAAACTTCCTCATCGAGCTCGATCAGAATTTCAAACCCACCGGGAGAATTGGATTCAGAGACTTCGCAGATAGCGTACCTGATGATTTTTACTTCGCTTGCTCTGGAGGGATCGCAAAAGACTTCTACAAAACTCTTCCCGAAAATATTCGCAACGACAGCCACCAAGGAAGCGATGGCACAGCTGCTTTCATTCATGGAATGCAGCAGGAGAAAGACCAAGACAATCCTCTAGTATACGCCGACCTGCAGCGGTGGAATCAGGCGTTTGAATCGAACTACCTTGTCGTTATGAGCGAGATCTTAGGAGTCCCGGCGACCACGTCGCATGATCTCTCCCCTCATGCAGCGAGCTATTTTCACCATGTTCATTTATCGATTGATACGAACGGGCAGCTCAAGCTCTTGGTGCCCAAGCTGCAATCTAAGGACGGCCCAAAAGTGACGTTTACGCCCCCTGTATTCACCAACGATCCTCCACGAGGGCAGCCGTGCTTACGGCATGAGCTCCAGGAGCAAACGAGTGTGGTGGGTCCGTGATGCCGGGTAACGGCTAGCGGTTCACGGTTACGGATTCCGTTACAGTTACCGTTAACGGTTAACCGTAAACCGAGCCTTCTTAAATCATTCCCTGTTCTTCGAATACCTTCTGCACCTTGCCGCAGGTCTCGGCGTCGTACAGGTCTTTGCAGACGGCGACTGTTTCCAGAGCTGAGGTCTTGAAGTTCTCAAACGGAGTCATCATGCGAGTGAGCGTTTGGTAGTAGATCTTCTCCATCTTTTCTTTGCCGATCTTCTCATAGATCCGGAAGGCGGCGTGGCCAGGGATCGTGGCGTTTCCGTGAACGGCGCAATAGTCGTTCTCTTCTTTGCAAAGAGTGAGGAAGCTTGATTTCTTGGCGTCGCGATAGTGCGAAGGATCTCCATTGGCGCCAGGATTGCGCAAGTTACGAATGCCGTTTGATGAGAATCCATAGAGATCACGGCCGTTGATCCAGTCTTCCTTGTCGGAGATTAATAAGCCAAAGATGTCGGCGTAGGCCTCGTTCAAAGCCCCTGATTCGCCGGAGTGAAAGAAGTGGGCGCTATGCGAAACCACGGCGTGAGTGAATTCGTGGCCGATGACGCTCAGTGAATTCGTGTAATCGACGCCACCATCGCCAAAGGCCATGAGGTCTTGCATAGAGTCCCAATGCGCGTTGTACCAGTTGTTGCCCGCGTGAACGACGGCTTCAACCGTGGTGCCTCTACCATCGTAGGATTTGCGACCGAAGTGAGTCTTGTAGTAATCCACGACGGTTTTTAGGTTTTCGCCTGCCGTAATGGCCGCGGGATCGGTGCCCTTTTTGAACCAGTAGCTATCGACCTGTTGATCGCATTTGCTTGTGTCAAAGCTGGTTGGGCTCCCATAAAGGCTGCTCACCCACTGGCATTGGGGCTGAGCCAACATCTGTACTCGAAACCGGGCGCATTCAACTGGCCCAAGCTTCTTGGATTTCTTGGTTTCCAGATCCGTGTACTCGCAATCCATCAAGAACAAGCGCTTGAGCTTCTGCGTCTTGTCCGCGGTCTCGGTGAACATGATCCCGCGATTTTTGGCTGAATATACGCGCACATGAGGGCCGCTATCGGAGAGCTCCGTATGAGTGAGTGGCATTTGCGCGAGCACCTGTCCGTTTACGGCACTGATCAAAAGTTCTTTGGGAGTCTTGTCGCCAGAGCCTCGAATTCGCGCTGTCCAAACGAGTTGTGCGCTGCCCCTGTCTTGCGCGGGCAAGAGCTGAAGCTCGGGCTCTCGATCCAGCTCCTGCGTGGGATAAAGGTTTTGAACCAGGTTGGTCACTTCCAAAAGAGACAGCCTCGGTTCTACCGAAGCATCAAAGCGCGCGACGCGATTTCGGACGCGAGAGTGCAATCCTTCGAAGTGAACGAGCATGGAGCCCAAGACGGGCACGCCTCGATAGAAATGCTGGAACTTAACGGCTCTGGATTGCTCGGCGCCTTCCCAAACTGCAGCGGTAGGCCTGAGATCGACGCCCCCTGGAAACGACTGCGTGGCGGCGGCTAGTTGTGAGCTGATTTGCCTCGCCGCGATCGCCCTCTCCGACGATGAAGTCGGAGGGAGCGCTCCCGCGAGGAGGGAAGCCGTCCACTGGCTAGCGGTTCGAAGAATGGCATCAGGCGAAGCCCAAGCGTTCATTCCCCCGAAGCAGGTTGCCCCCAGCAACGCTGCCACCACACGGCAAAGCCGTGCGCCCACACGCAATCGATCCATGATTCCCCCTTTTACCCTGGTCTCCCTCCACCCCTGGAGTGAGACCAGCCCCTTCAATCAGAATGCTTGAGCAAGAGTCGGGCCAAGTCAAAAAAATGACGCTAAAACAAGGGGTTACGGTGGAGGGGGTGGGCTAAGTCCTGAATTGGACAGCGAAAATCCCTAATACCTTGTAATTTTTAGTCTTTTTAATGCGGAGTGTTGTGGGATTTTTTCACGTTTTTCCAAAATCCTGAAAAAATGACCCACCGTGTTGAAGCTCTAAACACTGTCAAATTGATCTGCGATTTCGTGTGCTTGATGCGGGGCATAAAATAGTTAAACTGCTGAAATCATTATAATAATAATGTTAAGAAATTAAAATTATTTGGTAATAAAATTGCACCCTTATGAGGTAGGAGTCGTTGTTTTAAATGAAGTCGTTTTTTAGGCCACATTCTCGATATTCCTTCGTCGTCCTCCTCTTCGTTTTGGGGGCGGCCCTCTCTTGGGGTGGACGAATGGTCGAGAAAGATCCTTGGGTCGAACGCCGCGGCTGGGCTGCTGGCGTGGATCTTAGAGGATCCGAAGATCGCCAAAACACGAGACGTCTTGGGGTCTTAGGCCGTTTTGAGGTCGTGCCTGAAGTCGTGCCTCTGCTGCAAGAGAGCTTTGCCCAAGGCTCCGCTCCTGCTTTGGGAGGCGAGCGCCTGCCTTCTTCGAGCCTCTCGAATCCCAATTGGGCTTCGCCCTCGGCCCTTGCCGAATCCGATCCTCGCGTTCATCAAAACCCAATTTCAAGCTCATTGCCCCCTCAAGCACAACCTCTTGAAATCGAAGCTCTTTCTCCCTCCTCGGAGGGGAAATAAGAAACGCTTCGGGCTCGGCAGGGGCAAAGACTTCGCGTTGACCCTCCAGAAATGCTTCAGTACACTCTAAGGGTACGTTGTTCTCGCCTGGACCCTCTGTTCAGAAACCCGAGCCGACAGCCGATGCAGGAGAGTGTGGGGATGAAAAAGCAGCTACTTTTTGGGCATTTTTCGGGTTTTTCCGTATTGGCGAGCGTTTCGCTTTTCGCTCTTCTTTCGGGCTGCGCAAGCGTTCAAACCACGAATACTTCGTTCTGGTTCAAGACCTCTCTGATCCTTCTATTGCGCCTCCACAGGCCAAGATGACGGATCACGGTGAGATCATCGTTCGCGGCGTTCGCTTGAAGAACACCCATTTTGACTACCCGGTGACGGTCAACTCGCGAGTCGAGCATTGGATCGATTACTTCACGGGCAAGGGTCGCAAGCACTTTGATCGCTACTTGCAGCGCTCGGAATTTTTCATTCCTTATATAGCTCCTCTGCTCAAGCAAAACGGCTTGCCTGAGGACTTGGTCTACTTGGCCATGATCGAAAGCGGATTCAACAATCACGCTAAGTCCCACGCCCGCGCTGTGGGTCCTTGGCAGTTTATCTCCGCCACCGGCCGTCGTTATGGCTTGTCGGTCAACTGGTGGATTGACGAGCGTCGCGACATCTATAAGTCCACGTTGGGCGCCGTAGGTTACCTGCGCGACCTTTATTCCATCTTCGGAAGCTGGGAGCTTGCAGCTGCAGCGTACAACTCGGGCGAAGCTAAGATCGCTCGCGGCGTGCGTCGCTACGGAACGCGCGATTTCTGGGTGCTCTCGCAGCATCGTTTTTTAAGGCCCGAAACGCGCGACTACGTCCCCAAGATCATTGCCGCAGCTTTGATCTCCAAGAACCGCGTGCAATTTGGATTTCCTGAGAGCTACCACGCCAAGCCGGGCGACGACGAAGCAGTGGCGCCAGACGGCGAATTGGTCAAGCTCATCAAGTCCGATCGCCCCACCGATGGCGGCGAAGTGGACACGAAGGATTACTCCGGTGATGAAGAGTCCGCCGAAGAAGGTGGCATCACCCCTGCGACTCTGACTGTGCCCGAAGGCAGCGGCACCCGTAACGAAGGCACGGTCGCTAAGATGGACCCGATCCCTTCAGGTCCTTTGGCTCGCCCTATTCCCACGCCTCACGTCACGCGTAACGGCAAGGTGGGCGGCGAAGACCTCGCTGAGTTCGAAGTTCAAAGCCCAGCTGACTTGCTGAAAGTCTCTCGTGCGGCAGGCCTTTCGTACCAGACGGTCAAAGGCCTCAATCCTGAGCTTTTGCGCTGGTGCACGCCTCCTACGGAGAAGAGCTACCGACTGAAGCTTCCTGCTTTCGTAAAGGCTCGTTTCTTAGAGACGTACAATCACATCTCGTTTCCCAAGAAGGTCGATTTCATGGCTTATCGCGTGCGTCGCGGCGAGACGATCGCCCGTATCGCTCGCCATTTTGGGATCAAAGCTGACCCTATCGCCGAGCTCAACCGGGTTTCGGTCAAGACCGCATTAGCAGCCGGAATTAAGCTTCTGCTCCCGATGCCAAATGACCGCTCCCGCACGATGGCTTCGCTTGAAGTCAGGGACCCACCCGAAAAGCGTCGCGCGCGCCGTCACCGCCGTTCGCGCTCCTACAAGGTGTCTTACCGCGAGCGCCATGCCGCCCGCTCCACGCGTAGCAGCGGCACTTGAGCTTGAATCCAGCCTCTCTTCAAGGATAGTGTAGAGCCCTTGTGGCTTTGATCGTCCAAAAATACGGCGGTACGTCCGTCGGCTCTCCAGAGCGAATTCGTGCTGTCGCTCAGCGCGTCGCCTCGCATGCGCGCCAAGGAAGTTCGTTGGCCATCGTGGTCTCGGCCATGGGCCAGACCACGGACGAGCTCATTGAACTGGCCTCCAAAGTTTCGGCCAATCCGCCCCACCGCGAGATGGATATGTTGCTTACCACCGGCGAACGCATCTCGATGGCGTTGCTCAGTATGGCTCTTTCGGATCTCGGGGTTCAGGCGGTTTCGTTTACGGGATCGCAAAGCGGGATTATCACCGACGATTCGCACCGTAGGGCCAGGATCAAACGCATTTTGGGCGACCGTATTCGCGAAGCCTTGGCTCAAGGTAAAGTCGCCATCGTTGCGGGCTTTCAGGGCGTATCGGAGAAGAAGGAAATCACCACCCTCGGCCGCGGAGGCAGCGATACGACAGCCGTGGCTCTCGCTTCGGCGCTTAAAGCCGAGCGTTGCGAGATCTATACGGACGTCGATGGCGTCTATAGCGCCGATCCGCGAGTTGTGCCTGGGGCGAAGCTCTGGGAGTCTATTTCGCACGACGCGATGGTGGAGCTCGCTAATCGGGGTGCGGGTGTTTTGCATCCACGGAGCGTCGAATTGGCAAAGCAAACCGGAATGGCCCTTTGGGTGCTCAATAGTCTGAAGCCCGTGGGGCAAGAAGGAGGAACGCGCGTGGTGGCATCATCGCAAGCTGGATTAGAAGATGTTTCGGTTCGGGGGGTGACTTCGGATCCAGAGAAGTTCCTGCTTACGGTTGAGCTAGCTCGCGCGACGGTAATCCCCGCGCTCTGGGATCGCGCCTCGCGCTCACACCTGATGGTTGTGGCTCCCACGTTCGCAGGAACCCAGGTTCAGTTTTTCTCTGACCGCGAAGGCCTAGGGGAGTGGAAAAAACACCTCGATGAGCTTTCGCGCGATGGCTTTATCAAGAACTACAAGCTTGACGACGGTTGGATTCCGCTTTCGGTAGTGGGAGAGCGTTTTTCTCAAGATGGCATGGCGCTTCACCGGGTATTTGATGCCCTGGGCCGGGCACACGTGCCCGTCTGCCAAGGTAGCGCTTCTTCGCTTGCAATCACCGTTGGGATTCCGGTAACCCATTCTAAAGAGGGCGTTCAGGCTTTACACGACGAGTTTTTTGCCAAGGGGGCGACTTGAATCATTCCGAAGAATCTCAAATCCGTTCCTCAGTGATCGTCGGCGAAGGCTGGGCCGCGTTGGCATGTGTCGCCCACGAGCTCACTCAAACCGATCGTCAAGTCTATTGGGTCAGCGGCACGAGCTCGCGCCTCTTGAGCCCCTTGCCGTCTGTCGGCGCACGCGGGGCAGCGTGGTGCGAAGTCGCACGCTGGCTGGGAGTTTCGACGGGGCCTTGGCAGCCGGGTGATTGCCTAACTGAGTTCAAGAACCGCGAAATGAAATCTCCTGCCTGGAAGCGCGCGGGCCATCATGGCGCCGAAGTCCTCGAGGAATACCTTTGGGCCCCCGAGCAGGTCTTAGCTCGCGCAGCCGAAGGCCGCTGGGAGCGCTCGTTTATCGAAATCGAAGAAGAGATGCGGCAAGCCGTGCTCTCGCACGCTCGCCTCAAGCACATCGAAGGCGTGCCGCTTGCCGCCTTAGAGCTTGAGGACGGTGAGTTGCGCGGAGTGAGGCTGAGCACGGGCGAGCAAGTCGCATGCGATCGCCTTTATTACGCTGATCGTTGGAGCGAGCTCTCCAGTGTCGAGGGAATGCCAAAGGGTCTTCCCTTTACGCGTAAGCGCGAGCCGCATGGTGTGTTTCAAGCAACGTTCACTCATTCGACGCCTATTGAAGGAAGCAGCGCGAGTGGCTTGTTTTGTGCCATTCATAAGGAATCCGGCCAGGCGCAAGAGCGCCACGTTTGGGGGGGCTTTCACCGCTCGCTCAAAGGCCAGCCACAATCGACTTGGAGCGTGTGCTTAGCGCCTGAGGAGAACGAGGACAATCACGAGATCGCCAAGCGCTTTCGGCGCATGAAACAGGCGCTCGAAAAAATGTTTGGAGCCACTTTCACGAGCTCTATCGCTGAGGAACAAGTCAGGCTCGTGGAGCAAGCGGTGTTTGCTGCCGGGGATCCACCCCAAGGCACGCTTGAGATGCCGCGCGTGAGCGGAGTGTTCTTTTTGACAGACGCGTATGGACCGGCGGAATCGCTTAAGCAAGTATGGCAGGCTCTAGGGCTCGCCCCCGAGACTTGGGATGCGAGCGACACCGGGCGGCCGCCAGCCCAAGGCCAAGATGCCGACGCGAGTAGCGCCGCTTTGAATCAAGGCGTGAGCCCCTAGTCTCAAAGTCGTTCCTGTCGTGCAGATATCATCCACTAGGATCACGTGTTTTGCTGTGAGCGGCTTGGCCCTCCAAGCAAATCGATTGCCGAGCCGTTCTTCGAGATTCTTTTTCGCCTGAGAGAGGTGAGTTTGGGTAGAGGGCTGCCACGGCTGCAGGATACCGCGCTTCAGCGGCAAACGAGTTTGCAGGCCGCGAGCTAGGGCAAGCGGCGGGCTACCTCCTAGCTCTAAGATCCGCGCAGACGAATGAGGGATAGGGACGTAGGCCTCCCATCGGCCAAGCGTGCCGATCCTCGCTCGCTCCAGAAGGTGCCGGGTGAGAAAATACCCGCGGCGCTTTTTCCACTCGCGCACGATCGTGTGGGTGGTTCCGATGGCCCAAAAAAGCGCGCCCAGCCATTCGATCTGTGGATCTATCCGCTCTTGTCTTTGGCACTCGCCTACCTCGCAGCCACCTAAGCCGCATTGGTCGCAAAGAGCGGGGCACAGCAAAAGCGCTTCATCACATCCTTTGCAAAGAGGCCTGAGAGGTCCAAGCGATGAGCCATGGCAACCGGGGCAGCGAAAGATCATGCTACCGACTTGTGCACGAAATATGCCGCTAACTAAGTGGCGAGCAGTCGGGCGAGCTCGACTTGCGCTCGGGAGAAGGATTTTTTCTTCCCGATCATCTTGTTGAAAGGAATGAGACGTACTTCGCCTTGCTGAACGCCGACCATCGAGTCGGATTTTCCGGCTTGAAGGTAGGCTACCGCTGCCGCTCCCAGAACGCTTGCCAATGAGCGATCGTGAGCTGTCGGGGTCCCACCGCGCTGGGTGTGGCCTAGGATACAGGTCTTGGTGGGGAAGCCGCGTTTTTCGAGCTCGGCCGCAATCCGGTCGCACAGTCCAGGTTTCGGACCTTCGGACACGACTAGGATGCTGCTCATTTTACCGCGGCGCTTGCCTCTCTCGATCGTTCGGCACATCTGCTCGATCGAAACTTTGAGCTCCGGCAAGATCAGCGTTTCCGCGCCGCCGCCGATGCCGACTTCCAGGCCAATCCAGCCTGAGCTGTGGCCCATAACTTCGACCAAAAAAATTCGATCATGCGAGCTGGCCGTATCTCGGATGCGGTCGATAGCTTGGATCGCCGTGTTTACCGCCGTATCAAAGCCGATCGTGTCATCAGTTCCCGCAATGTCATTGTCGATCGTTCCGGGGATGCCGATCGTAGGAAAGCCGGTTTCTTTTTCAAGCAGATGGGCTCCCGTAAATGATCCATCGCCGCCAATGACGACCAGACCATCGATGCTTTTGCGCCTCAGCAAATGAGCCGCTTCCTTACGAACTGATTTTTTGAAGAAGGCTTCGCAGCGATCTGTTTTGAGAATTGTGCCGCCGCGCTGAATGATGTTAGCGACGCTCGACGCATTGAGCGGAGCGATCTGTCCTTCGAGCAGCCCGCTATAACCCTTTTGAATGCCCGAAATCGTGCAGCCTCGAGCGAGTCCAAAACGGACGACGGCGCGAATGGCTGCGTTCATTCCGGGCGCGTCCCCGCCGCTGGTCATCACCGCGAGGTGGGCTCGTTTCTTAGCTTCGGGAAGCTCGGGCATGTGGATCATGTGATCTCCGGGAGCAGGCTATGGCCCGTGACTTCGGGCGGAATAGGAAGACCCATCAGCTCGCAAAGCGTGGGCATGATGTCGCTTAGGCCCCCGTCGTTGAGCGCCTTGCGCGAGCGCTTGGGCGCATTGGCTGTATTGGGGGCAATCCAGAGAGCGGGAACCGGGTTGAGCGTGTGTTGGGTATGTGGCTTTTCGTTCTCGTCGCACATTTCCTCGGCGTTGCCGTGATCTGCAGTGATCAGAGTGTGCATGTCGGCCTTTTGCGCCGCACCCACGACCTCGGACAGGCATTTGTCGAGGGCTTCCATGGCCCTGACCGCCGCTTCGTAATTGCCGGTGTGGCCTACCATATCGGCATTAGCGAAGTTCATGAGCAGGAAGTCCGGAGTCTTAGATTCGATCCTCGAGCGCGCTCCTTTGGCGACTTCAAAGGCGCTCATCTCGGGCTTGAGATCGTAAGTCGGCACGTCTTTGGGCGAGGGAACAAGCAGGCGCTCTTCTCCGGCAAAAGGAGCCTCGCGCCCGCCATTAAAAAAGAAAGTCACATGGGCGTACTTCTCGGTCTCTGCGATCCGGAACTGCGTGAGCTTTCGGTCCTCAAGAATCTTTCCGAAGATGTTCTCCAGGCTTTGCGGCCCGAAGGCCACGTCCAGATGCGTGAGCTTGGCGTCGTAAGTCGTCATTGCGGCAAACCCGCTGAGCTTGGGCATGGCTTTGCGTGCGAAGCCTTTGAAATCCGGCTCCGTGAAGGCTGCTGAGATTTGCCGCGCGCGGTCGGACCTGAAATTGAAGAACACCACCGAATCGCCGTCGCGAATCGAGCCTTCGTCATCAAGCAATCTTGGATCGACAAACTCGTCGCCTTTGGGATCGGCGGCGTGCGCTTGAGCGACTGCTTCGATCGGATCGTTGGGCTGCGCGGCTACTTGGCCAGTGAGCGTGTCGTAGGCCTTCTGGATGCGTTCCCAGCGCTGGTCTCGGTCCATGGCGTAGTAGCGGCCGCTGAGGCTTGCGATGGCAGCCAACGTCGCGCCCTGGCCCTGGGGCTGAAAGGTCGGATGCTTTTGGAGCTGCTCTAAGTAGCGAGGAGAGGAGTCCGGAGGCGTGTCGCGCCCATCCAAAAAAGCGTGCACGAAAACCTGCGGCACCTGAAGCTCCACGCAAAGGTCGAGCAGCGAAAGAAGGTGATCCATGTGGCTATGGACGCCTGCGTCCGAAAGAAGCCCCATGAGATGAACTCGGCCCGATGATGCGGCTCCTGCCTTCAATGTTTTTAGCAGCGCCTCATTTTTGAAGAAACTCGCGTCGGCGATCGACTTGGAGATGCGCGTGAGATCTTGGTAGAGAATGCGGCCCGCGCCCATGGTCATGTGCCCGACTTCGGAATTTCCCATCACGCCGTCAGGCAGTCCTACCGCTGGACCATGAGTGAGGAGCTGCGAATGGGGGTACTTGGAGAGCAGCCCCTTGTAGAACGGCATCTTGGCATTTGCGATGGCGTTATACGGCGAGCCTTTGCCGATTCCGAATCCATCTAGGACGATTAACATCGCGCGTACGCTCATGAGATGAGGCTACTGTCCTATAAGTTGGGGCAAAAGTCATGTGGACCCGAAAACTAGACAAAGCTCTTCCTCAGAGCTATGAAAACCCGCTTATGTCGCAGTCCAATTTGGCGCTCGTGTTAAAGGAAGTACGAAATATCGGCCAGCAGGTGGGTGAACTTCGCCAGGAGGTCACGTTTCTGAGGCAGGATATCCAGAGGGTCGAAGCGAAGTCAGATGTTCAGTTCCAATTCCTGAAGGAAGAGCTTAGATCCACTCGAAGCGAGATGAGCACGGAGTTCAAGTTAGTTCGCAGCGAGCTGACGGCTGGGTTGAAATCTGTTCGTGAGGAAATGCATGCGGAGTTTAAGTTAGTTCGCTGCGAGTTCCAGGAACTTCGGAGCGAGATGCGTGCTGAGTTCAAGGCCGTTCGTAACGATCTGCATGTGATCCGCGAGCACGCTGGGCACCTAACAGAACGAGTCGTCGACCTAGAGTTAGAGCGCAAGCGTCGCCAAGAAAACCCCAGGGGTAGCTCTTAATTCAAGACCCTTCATTGTGGTACGGGTGGCCCTTCAGAACGCTCAAAGCTCTAAAGACTTGTTCGAGCAACACGACGCGAGCTAGCTCATGAGGCATCGTATGGGATCCTAGCGACCAGCGAGCCCGCGCCCGCTTGCGGACCTCCTCCGAAAATCCCAGCGAGCTTCCTATGACGAATATCGCTCCACCATGCTCGCGCTCAAATGTCTCAAGCTGCTTGGCCCACTCCAACGTAGGTAGAGCCTTGCCGCCTTCTTCGAGCAGGATCAGCGGTCGGTTTGGCTTGGGAAGCTTAGCGCTGCGACTGAGCAGCTCATCGCCCTCGATCTTCTGGATGCGCGTTCGCGTGGATGTGGATTTATCCGGGACGGACTCAGGCTTGAGCTCCAGCTCGCCCACTTCGGCCCAGGTACGCGCGCTTCGAATGTAATGATCAGCAGCCTCGCGAAGGCCTGCGGTCTTGAGCTTTCCGAAGCTGACGATGCTCAGCTCCACGGCTTAGTTAATGCGCGAGCCGCTTGGACCGTAGAATTCAGACGGGATGCGAAGCCTCGGGGCATCGGCCCACAAGGACTCCAGATCGTAGTAATCGCGTAAAGCGTCTTGGAAGACGTGAACCACGACATCGCCGAAGTCCATGAGTACCCAGCGACCTTCGGAGTAACCTTCTTGCGAGATGAGAATGTAGCCTGCATCGTCGAGCTCCAGCTCAACGGCATCAGCGATGGCTTGCACTTGGCGATCGGAGGTTCCACTGGCGATGATGAAATAGTCGGTGAATCCCGAGAGCTCGGACAGGTCCAGAAGCTTCACTTGCTCGGCTTTCTTGTCGATCGCAGCGCGAGCGCAGAGGAGTGCCTTAGTGAGAGTCGGGGAATTTTCGGCAGCTGCCAAAGTTTCAAGCCCTTGATGATCAGGAGACATACAAAGTCCTTTCTAGACCGAAGTGGTCAGCTACCATAAAGACGGTGTTCTTTCAAATATTCCAAAACACCGGGGCTCAGAGCTGAGCCTGCCTCAGGAGAAGCTAAGAATTTTGCCCCTTCGCGAGCCAAGGTCTGGCGCAAATGGGTGGAGGAGAGCTCCGGAGCGCGTGTTTCAAGCCCCATAAGCCAGCGTGACGAACCCATGAGCTGCCAGCAGGGCTGCCCCTGAGGGCCTGCATCGCCTTGCGAACGGGCATAGCCCTCGCGCTCCAAGCGAGCTCCTGCCTCTCGGATCTGGGCCACGGAATCGGGCTTGCGGGCTACGAACACCCAGTGAGCGTGCCCGAGTACCTCGGGAAAGCGGTGCCAGGTGGGTAGCCTGGAGGCCTGATCGGTTCCCAAGGCAAAGGCTAGGGCTAGGCCTCGGGGGGCCAGCTCTTGAAGGGTGTCGATCGTATAAGAAGGCTGGCCGGGGTGCCGGGCGCTTCGCTGAAGCTCGATATCCAGAGCCGAGATGCGCTCTGAGAGATCGGGGCGCTCGATTTTGATGTCTTGAACGGCTAGCCCGACAAGCTCCCAGCGCACTTGTGAGGTGCTGCGAGCGCTTCGATGCGGCGGAAGGGCCGAGGGAATCACCCACACGCTTCTAAAACCAGTCTCCAAGAGATCGATAATCAGTTGCTGGTGTCCGCGGTGAGGGGGGTCAAAGGTGCCTCCGAGCAGGGCGACGCAGTCTTGGGGTTGGGGGCGCTTCCAGGAGGTCATGAGGACTAGCGGCGAATCTGCTCTTCGTCCGGGAGTTGAAACTTGGGTGCTACTCCGCGCGTAGCCACGCGATGCTCTTCGACGAGTTTGTAAACGACTTCAAGCAGCTCGGGCAGTCCCTTGCCGCTTACGGCTGAGATCACGTAAGGCTCTTCGCCGTGAGGCGGTACGCCGCGCTCAGCGTTTAAGCGCTCTCGCAAGGCTTTGCGGGCTTTCTTAATCATCTCGGGGTCCGAATCGATCAGGTCCATCTTATTGAGAACGACGATCTCGGGTTTGTGCAGCAGTCCTTCGTCAAACAAGCCCAATTCTTTGCGGATCACTTGATAGCGATGAACGACGCCGTCGATTACTTGCTTGAGGCTCTCTTCAGGGCTTTGATCCGGTTTCGTGGCGTCATCCAAGAGAGGCTGCCCGTCGAGCAAGTGAATGAATGCTCCCGTGCGCTCGATGTGTCTGAGAAACTTATGGCCTAAACCTGCACCCCGGTGGGCGCCTTCGATCAATCCAGGAATATCCGCCACAACGAAGGTGCGATGACCCGTGAGTTCAACGACGCCCAAGTTGGGGGTCAGCGTGGTGAAGGCGTAATCGGCGATCTTTGGACGTGCAGCGCTGATGCGTGAGATGAGCGTGCTCTTGCCCGCGTTGGGAAATCCGATGATGCCCACGTCTGCCACGAGCTTGAGTTCTAGGAGCAGCTCGCGCGCTTCGCCTTCTTCTCCAGGCTGTGCGAACTTAGGGGCTTGGTGCGTGGAGCTGACGAAGTGGGCGTTGCCTTTTCCGCCGCGGCCGCCTTTGCAAGCGATCCACTCTTGGCCGTCCTCAGCGAAGTCGATCAGAACCTCGGAGGTTTCGCTGTCCTTGATGACCGTGCCAATGGGAACCTGAAGGGTGATGTCCTCTCCGTCGCGACCGGCTTTATTGGCGCCAGCGCCGTGATCGCCGTTGTTGGCGCGGTACTCGCGCCTCAGCCTGACGTCTTGGAGGGTGCCGAGCTGGATGTTGGCTTTGAAGATGACGCTTCCGCCCTTGCCGCCATCTCCACCGTCGGGACCGCCGCGAGGAACGAAAGTCTCACGACGAAACGAGACACAGCCAGGGCCGCCATGGCCGCCGTTGACTCGAATTTTTGCTTCGTCAAAAAACCTCATAAACCACTACACCTTCAGACAAACAAAAAAGCCGGTCCCTGTGAGGGCTCCGGCTTTTTCAAAAGACTTTGTACTTCCGAACCAGCGACTTGCTTTATTAAGCAGCCGGGTAAACGGAAACCTTCTTGCGCGTCTTGTCTTTGCGCTCGAACTTCACGACGCCCTCGATCATCGAGTACAGCGTGAAATCGCGGCCTAGACCGACGTTACGTCCTGCATGAAAAAGGGTGCCGACTTGGCGAACGAGGATTTCTCCTGCGTTGACCATCTCACCGCCGAAACGCTTTACGCCGCGCATCTTTGGATTGCTGTCGCGACCGTTCTTTGAACTACCACCGGCTTTTTTATGTGCCATGTTTCAAACTCCTCTTGAGTGCCGCGGATTAAGCGGTCTTACCCTTAGGGGCTGCTGCTGCGAGAGCCCTTTTGCGTGAACCCAAAGTCTTAGGGGTGAAGGCAGAGCCCTTAGCCTTAAGACGGGTTTGGAACTTCGCCAATTTAGCTTTCTTTTGTTCCGCATCCAGCGTGGCCTTCTCACCTGCGCCGTTGTCGACGAGGGTGATGAGCAGCTGGGTTTGGTACTGACGATGACCTTGGTTGCGGCGGTATTGCTTACGGCGCTTCATCTTGACGATGCGCACCTTGTCGCCACGGCCTTGGCCCACGATCTCACCTTGGACGCTGGCGCCCGAGAGCGTCGGCTTTCCAAGCCAGATCTGCGAGGCTTCAGGGCTCGAGGGCTTGCTCACCAGCAGGACTTGGTCAAACTTAAGAGTCGACCCTTCCTCGCCTTCGAGCTTTTCAATCTGAACAAAATCGCCGGGTTGCACGCGGTATTGTTTACCGCCGGTTTCGATGACTGCGTACATAGGTGCGACTGAATGCCTCAGTAACCCCTGATGTGTCAAGGGATTAGTACTTTTAAATAGCGAGAAATGAGGTCCCAAAAAAACCGGGTAACGGATTCCCGTACACGGTGCCGGTATCGGGTCCGGATTCGGTAACAGTTACGGGTGCTATGACCCGCTAACTGTTCACCGTTAACCGGGTTTTTAACTTAGCTCTTCGTATTGCCCCAGCGAACGCCCAAGTAGCCGTTGATGTCGAGCATCATCAGGCTGGTGCCTGCGACGCGCGACATGTTCATGATCGGAATATAAAACTTGGTTCCGAATACGATGGACCATTGGCCGCCGCCTACCGGAATGGCGAAATCCAGGCTAGTGGCCGCGCCAGCACCAATATTATTGATGGTTTGGCCCCCAATGGTTGCATTGGTCGAAAGGATGTAATCGAAGTAACCGCCGGCTCCGATGGCCAGGAATTTAGCGATCCAGAATCGCAGCTCTACGGGGAATCGGAGGGTGCTGGCTGTGATGCTGCCTAGGATCGAAAACCCTCGGTTCAGGTACTTAGCCCCGATACCCAGCTCGAAGCCCTTGCCGAATGTCGGGCCTAGCTCGATGCCGCCGCCGAACCCGTTTCCGAAAAGGACGTTGGATGCGCCCGAATAAGAAATCGGGATCGATGCCAGATAGTCGCCTTGCGCCGACATGAAAAAGCCCGCTTGAGCCGCCTGTGGGCTCGCGAGACTTACTGCAGTGAGAAAGCTCATACCCAGAAGGCCGATTTTTAGATTTTTCATATCCTTCAAGAGTAACACGCGTTTTGCGCGATGCAACTACTGGAAGATGGTGGTGTCTGTCCCGCCGTCGGTGCCGGAGAGGGTACGAGGAAGTAGGGTGTAGATCACTTCTTGAAGCGGGTTCATGAGATTGCTGGAGGATTCCTTCACAGCGCCCTTTTGCCGATCTAGTTTTTCTTGCTGTTTCTTAGCATCGTCGCGTTTGGCTAAGGTCATCGAGCCAGCGCCTATGCTGTCGCGGGTAGGTTTTGAAACGTGGGCGACTGCGCGAAGGTGCTCTCTGATCTGGTCGAGCGAGGGGAGCAAGCAGGTGTCGCCTGGCATTTCTAAAGATCGCAAGTTGAGGCTGAGGCTGCTTTTGATTTTATATGGAGAAGCTGTTTTGGTCGCAGCGACGAAGATCTTGTCGGCCTGGGTTGCGCAGTTTACGATGCCGTTCACTGGCGGGAGGCCCATGAATTTTTCAGGGCACTTTTGAGGAAACGCGCTTTGTTCGAAGAAATAGGTCTCCGAAGTCACTCTGTACGCATTCTCGCCTTTGTATCTCTGAACAGCTTCTGAGTCCTTCTCGTCCATCTTCGCCGCGAGCCATTCGATTCGAACGACTTCGAATTGCCTGAGCATCGCTAGGATATCGGGCGCCGAAATCGCTTCGCGCAATCGCGCAGCTGCCTTGAGATGACAAGAGGATCCATTTCCCGCATCAGTGGACTTCTCGGCTTGGAATTTTAAGGTAAAGCCGCCTTTTTTGAGCTCGATGGTGTCGGCGACACCCAAGTTGAAGGTGAGCTCTGATTCAAAGGAGTGCGCCGGGCTTACAAATGACAGGACGATCCATGTCGCGAGTAGGGACATCCGTGTTCCTCCGCCTCCTTAGGCTCATACAGTGTAACGTACTCGCAACAATGACTGAAGCCCTAGATCCGCGTGGTCTTTCGAATCAGGGCCTGCGCCCGTTCAACACGCGTCAGTAAATTGGCGCGAGGTAGGCCCGCGACCTTCCCCCCTGCATAGAGGCAGCGGCCTTGGACCCAGGTCTGTTGCACATGCGAAGGCTGGGTGGAGTAGACGATCGAAGAGGCTACTTTTTCTAGGTTGAGGGCCTCGGTCGGAGCGATCCAGTTTTCGGGAGCATGCAGATCGAGGATCGTCAGGTCGGCTTGCTTTCCTTCTTCGATCGAGCCGATCGAAGCGTCCCAGCCCAGGGCGCGTGCGCCATCGCGCGTGGCCATGTCCAGCACCTGAGTTGCCGGCATGACCCGGGGGCCTCCTGCTGGCTTGTGCATGAGGGCTGCGAGCCTCATTTCCTGGAAGATATTGAGGTTGTTGTTGCAAGGGGCTCCGTCGGCGCCGAGCGCGACGTTGATGCCGCGGTTTTGCAGGTCCGGAATATGCGCGAATCCGGATGCGAGCTTCAAGTTGGAGCTAGGGCAATGAACGACGTGCGTTCCGCTTTTTGCGAGCAGGTCTTTTTCGTTGGGCTTAAGCCATACGCAGTGAGCGAGCACAAGCTGGCGCGAGGTCATTCCGAGTTGGTGGAGGTATTCGATGTTCTCGCAGTTCACCAGCTGCTTGACCATCTGGATCTCTTTGAGGTTCTCGCTCGCATGCGTATGAATCAGCGCGCCTTGCTCGCGAGCGCGTCGTGTGACTTCCTTTAGAAGCTGCTCAGTGCACGAGAGCACGAATCGGGGGGCGTAAGAAACGCGGATGCGGTCGCCTTCGGTGCCGTTCCAGCGCGCGTAAAGCCGGTCGGCTTCCTCAAGCGCGTCGCGCGTAGGCTCGCGCAGGCTCTCAGGCGTCGTGCTCGGGTGATCCATGAGGCACTTGCCCACGCTGGCACGGATCCCCGTCTCGCGAACCGCTTCGAAGATCGCGTCGGTATGGCGGACCGTGCCCATGTCCAAGATGCAAGTCGTGCCGCTTGCGAGCAACTCGTGAATTCCAAGCAGCGCGCTGGTCTTGAGCGTCTCGCGTGTGTGAGCCGCCTCAAAGACCCAGATTCGCTTAGAGAGCCACTCAAGAAGCTCAAGATCGTCGGCGAGATTTCTGAATAGCGTCTGGCACAGATGAACGTGCGCTTGAACAAAGCCCGGCAGCACATGAAGGCCGTCGGCTTTCACAACCTTGGCCCCGCGTTTGGGCGCGGAGCGGGTGATCGCCGCGATCTTCCCGTCGACGATGCGGAGGTTGGCTTTGAGGATTCGCCGCTTTTCGTCCTGAGTGACGAGCGTGGCTCCAGTGATCCAGGTTTCGGCGTGCAGGCGTTTTTTGGTCACTTGGCGTTTCGGGCGGAGAGGTGCTCGGGCGTGAAGGCTTGCGGGAGAAGCTCATCGAGGCCCATGGTCCTGAGCTCGCCCTGGAGGTTGGCCATGTGGACGCGAGCCTTGCCGCCAAACTCGGCGATGACCTGACGGCAGACGCCGCATGGAGGCCAAGCGGGTTGCGCGTCAGTGACGACCATGACTTCGAGAATCGTGGGTTTGCCCCGTTCGCTCACCGCTTTTTGCACGGCGACGCGTTCAGCGCATACCGTTGCGCCATAAGAAGAGTTCTCGACGTTGCAGCCCGTGTGCATTGTCCCGTCTTGGAGGCGGATGGCGCTTCCCACTTTGTAACCGCTGTAGGGACTGTAGGATTTTTCGCGGGCAAGCAGAGCTGCGCGGTAAAGGTCCTTGAGCTCAGCGGGCGCTTCCGAAATCGAGAAGGTCGCGTTCATGCGCCCCCTTTTTTGGCAGCAAGCCTGGGGATGCTGGCCGCTAGCAGGCGGCTCATCTTATCGGCGCCACGCCGAGAGTTTTCGATGACGTCTTGATGAGTCAGTTTTTGGGGCGAGAGGCCTGCCGCCAGATTGGTGATGCATGCAAGTCCTGCCACGCGCACGCCTAAGTGATTGGCTGCGATGCTCTCAGGAACGGTGGACATCCCTACGGCATCCGCTCCCCAGGTTCGGTACATGCGAATTTCTGCGGGGGTTTCGTAAGTCGGTCCGAGCAGGCCAGCGTAAACGCCTTCGAGCAGTTCGATGCCCAGTTCTTGGGCTGAGGTACGAAGCACGGCTTGGCATTCGTTGCTGTACGCTTCGGACAGATCCGGAAATCGCGGTCCGAGCTGAGCGAGGTTAGGGCCCTTGAGCGGGTTGTCGCCCATGAGATTGAGGTGATCGGTGATCATCATGAGATCCCCGGGCCGAAAGCGCGTATTGATCCCACCCGATGCGTTGGTCAGCACCAAGGTGTGCACGCCCAAACCGCAAACCGTGCGCGTGGGGAAGGCGACGTCTTGCATGGAGTAGCCTTCGTAAAGGTGAAAGCGGCCTTGCAGGAAGATCGTCGGCACGCCTTGGTAATTTCCTACGATCATTCGCCCGGCGTGTCCTTCGACGCTGGTGCCATGAAAATGCGGAATGTCTTTGTAAGGAAGCACGACGGCATCGGAGACCTGTTCAGCTAAAGCTCCCAGGCCTGACCCCAAGATCACGCCGATCTCCGGGCGAAGCGAGGTCTTGCCTTGAATGTATTCGACTGCGTCGCGGATTCGACGGTAGGCGTCTAGTTCTTTCACCCGAGCTCCTCGACGATCACTCGCGGCACAGGCTTGCGCGCGGCCGAGATCGTAACGGCTTGCGTGAGCCAAGTTTTCCAGCGCGCCTCGGCGTCGGTCTTGGCGGATTCAGGTAAGAACAGAGTTGCGATTTCGTCTTGCACCGAGAGTTTTGCCCCCAGCTTCTTGTGAAACACGATTCCTACCGACGGGTCAACGATATCCGTTGTCTTTTTGCGACCGCCTCCCATGTCGACAATCAACTTACCGAGCGCTTCAGTATCCATTTGTGTGATGTACCCGCGTTTGTGGGCCTTGAAGACCCAGCGTCGCGAGGAGATCGGAAGCTTCTCCGGGTGATCGATCTGAGAGACGTCGCCGCCTTGGGCGATAGTCATCTTTCGGAAGATCTCCCAAGCGCTGCCATCGGCCAACCGGTCCTGGGCGAGCTTACGGCCCGCAGCCGAATTGCGAACAACCTTGCCGGCTTCAAGCATCTGAGCGCAGAGTCGGATGGTCACTTCTCTCAGGTCCACGGAGCCCAGCTGAGAGAATGGGCTGATCTTTTGATTGCGAAGCACTTCGATGGATTCCCAAACCTCGATCGAGTTGCCGGCTGCGTAACCCAATGGCTGACTCATGTCTGTGATAATGGCTTTGCAAGGAAGCTTCATGTGCTTGGCCACGCCTAAGAGCGCTTTGGCCAGAGCGCGAGCTCGTTCCTTGGTTTTCATGAACGCGCCGTTGCCGGTTTTGACGTCCAGAACGAGGGCTTCCGCTCCTTCGGCTAATTTCTTGGAGAGAATAGAAGCGACGATCAGCGGAATGCATTCGACGGTCGCCGTCACATCCCGAAGCGCATAAAGTTTTTTGTCCGCAGGCGCGATCTCATCGGTCTGCCCGCCGATCACGCAGCCGCACTCCGTGAGCACACGTACGAAATCAGCCTTCGAAAGGCGCGTCTTAAAACCCCGGATCGATTCGAGCTTATCGAGCGTGCCGCCGGTGTGGCCCAAGCCCCGGCCCGCCATCATGGGGACCTTTAAGCCGCAGGCTGCGGCCAAGGGAGTAAGAATGATCGAGACCTTGTCGCCCACTCCGCCCGTGGAGTGCTTGTCGACCTTCATTCCTGGAATCGAGGAAAGATCGTAGCGTTCACCGCTTTCGAGCATGGCGCGCGTTAGCGCGGCGGTTTCTTCAAAGGTCATGCCCTTGAAGTAAGTGGCCATCAAGAACGCCGTCGTTTGGTAGTCGGTTACCGCTCCGGAGAGCGAGCCTTCGATAAAACCCTCGATCTCAGCGTCCGTCAGCGGGCGGCCTTCGCGCTTCTTTTCAATGACCCATGCAGGCATCAACGTATTCATAGTCATCCTTTTAACGTTGGCAGAAATGATCGTCCTACAGTGGAAGAAGGCTTTACGTCAAAGAAATCGCACACGGTGGCGCCCACGTCGGCGAAGCTCTTGAGCTCTCCCAAGCTGATAGCGGGTTTTCGAGAACTTCCCAATGCGGCCAGCACCGGAATATATTCGCGCGTATGATCCGAGCCGCGGTAGGTCGGGTCATTGCCGTGGTCAGCAGAAATAATGAGCAAATCGTCCTTGCGCATTTCTTTGAAGAAACGAAACAGGACCTCGTCGAACTCCTCGAGCGCAAGCCCGAATCCTTTGACGTCCCTCCGATGGCCATAGAGCATGTCGAAGTCTATTAAATTGCAGTAAATGAGTCCCTTGTCCCGGGTGCGCATCTGCTCAAGCAGCACTTTGAGTCCATCCGTGTTGCCCTCGGTGTGAAGGCTGTCGTCGATTCCCTCGTCGGCGTAGATGCTGGAGATCTTGCCGATGCCCACCGTCGGAACGCCCGCTTTTTGAAGCGCAACGAGGTCTGTGGGGCGCGGAGGTTTTTGCGCGTAATCCTTACGGTTGTAGGTCCGCTTAA
>JBGAWT010000018.1:21271-24930 GCA_044227445.1 Bdellovibrionia bacterium
CTGATTCGCAGACTTGGTAGAGGCGATCGAGCCCGAAGATCTCTTCGTGGGCTGCGACCTGCCAAACACTGTCACCGCTGGTGTAGACGATGGGCTTTCCGGTGCGCAGGTGTTCGGGGCCCAGTTCGTCGATGATGGTCGTACCACTCGCGGGTTTGTTGCCGAGATAGCCTGGGAGTTGATTGTCTTTGAGCCAGCGCTGCATCACGGGTTCCGGAAATCCTTGGGGATAGGTCGGGAACGCCGTTTCGACCACTAAGCCCGCCATCTCCCAATGGCCCGAAGTCGTGTCCTTACCACTCGAGCGTTCGATCGCCTTGCCGTAAGCGCCGTGGCCTTCGCCAGCCTTTAGGGGGGCGATGCCTTTGAGCGGGGTGAGGTTCGCGATCCCGAGTTCGCGCAGGTGCGGGAGTTTCAGAGGACGGCCTTGGGACTCTGCAAACGCGCGAGAGAGATTGCCTAAGGTATCTGCTCCCGAGTCGCCATACGAAGCTGCATCTGGCAGCTCGCCCGCGCCCACTCCATCCAGAACAATCCAGAACGCGCGCATCAATAGCCTCCTTGGGCTGTGGCACCTTGAATGATTGCGATTCCTGATGAGGTGCCTAGTCGAGTAGCGCCCGCGGCTATCATCGCTTGCGCATCGGTCGCTGATTTAATACCGCCAGAGGCTTTGACACCCATCGTAGGGCCTACGGTTTGGCGCATGAGTTTGACGTCTTCGACCGTGGCTCCTCCGCCTGAGAATCCGGTCGAGGTTTTGACAAAAGCAGCGCCCGCCTTTTTCGAGAGCTCGCAGGCTAAGATCTTCTCTTCGCGAGACAAGAGAGCGGTTTCGATGATGACTTTGACGGGCGTGGTTCCGGCGGCTTGGACGACCGCACTGATATCGTCTTCGACAAACGCCGCGTTTCCGCTCTTGAGGGCACCAACATTGATGACCATATCGATCTCGCGTGCCCCTAGGCGAACGGCATCTTTGGTTTCGAAAGCCTTTGCGGACGTCGTGCATGCGCCCAGCGGAAATCCGACCACAGCTACGGGCAGGGTTTGGCTTCCTTTGAGAAGGCTGGCCGTCAGCTCGATCCGGGTCGTGTTAACGCAGGCTCCGGCAAATCCATGCTCGCGCGCTTCGGCGCAAAGCCGCTCGATGTCCGCGCGCTTGGCGTCGGGCTTAAGTAAAGTGTGATCGATGAAGCGAGCGAGGTCCGCGGCTTTCATTCAGATTGGCCGTATACCAGGGGACTTCTATGGAGTCGAACGAAAGCTGGGACTCATTCCACGCATTGAGAGAGGCGCGCTCCGAGCGCCGCTTCGACGAGCTCAATGTCGGTAGGCGAGTCTTTCTTGGCTTTCTTGAAGGCGTCGCGGGCCTCGCTCAGATAGGAAGCGAGGAACTCCGAAACCTGTTCTCCATCAGTGGCAAGGTAGGTCGCGGCATCTTCACGGATTTGCTGAACGAGCTGGTTTTTTTTTGCCGGATCATAGCCTGTGAGATCGTATATCCCCATGATAGTGGAAGCCACTCCGATAAGTATCGTACTGCCCCCAAGGACCATGCCGCCGCTGTACGGCATGGACCCTAGCACGGCCCCGATCCCAGCAGCGACGCTCATCCCGCCTGCTGAGCTCATCAATACCCAGTGGAACTTCGAATCTGCTTGGGCCGATGAATTTGCACCCAATGCGACAGCCAAGGACAAGGCCAATAGATATTTTTTCATAGCTTCCCCTGCTCGGGGTATCCGCTGCGCGAGCGGCTTTGTCAATTGCCGGAGGTCGAGCCCGTCTTGACGAAGGACTCGATCGCCTGCCTCAGGCTCTCGAGATCTCGCTTAACGAAAGAGCGAGGCTGGCCCGCCTTTAAGAAGGTCAGTGCGACGGTCAAGCGCGCTTGGATCTCGGCAAACGCGTCGCTTGTGAGGGCTTTGCGCTTGCCTTGCTCAACGCCGATCAAGACCTGCATCCAAAGGGCAAGGTCAAGAGGGGATCGACTTAGGGCGCCTTGGCTCAGAGCTGAGTTGAGCAGCACTTGGGGGTCTGCGGCGCTCCATCCGCGGAGTTTGAGCGTAGGTCCGAGCCACAAGAGAGTTGAAGGATGCTTTGGGGTGATGTCGAAGTGTTGGGTAAGCTGCGTACGAGCCGCGCGCACGATTCCGTCGCCGGAGGGAATGAACTCAAATGGCGGAAGCGTGAGCTCGCCTTGTGCGTTTTGAATCAGTTCCACACCGGGCTTACTCAGCTTGATTTCTTCGGGTCGGAGAGCGGCTAGCTGCGCCTGGAGCTCGCCAATTAAAAGCGCTGCTTTTGTTCTGGTTTTGGGAAGCTGGGCCAAGCGATCCGACATATTTTTCAGTCGTTCGCTTTGGGAGACAGCCCTTTTACCCATTTCGGTGCCCAACTCGAGGGGCGTCTTCAATACCTCATCGAGCGAGGCGGCAGTGCGGGCCTGGATCACATATGCATCCAAGATCACTTGCCTGGGGCCTCGCATCGCTTGCGAGTCATCTAGGCGACCTAGGGCTTGGGGCCATTCGACTCCCGAGTTCTCGAGGGGCTTGGTAGTGCAAGGAGCGGCCTGAGCGGCTGCCAAGAGGGTAAGTACTTCCAAAAACATAAGGGGCGGCAATTAGCACAGTTTGGGTGCGATCGCCCATGTTTCCCACATGGAAAACATTTTGTTCTCTGCGAGGTTGAAATACAGGTGCAAACGGGGCATGAATCCTGCGTGGGGATGGGAATTCCAGATTATCGATTACCTTTGGTCAGCGAGTTTGAGAGGCGTAGGTCCAACAACCCCCGCTACTCGCTGAGGGCATTTGCCGGATACCTGGGCATGAGCCCCGGGTTTCTATCGAGCGTCTTGAGCGGCGATAAGACGCTTTCGCCGGCTAAGGCCGCTTCTGTGGCCCAGCGCTTGGGTTATTCTGAACAACAATCCAATGAGTGGGTGAGCTTGATTCGACTCCATACCGCATTTAAAGGCGCGCAAGCTCAAGGCGTGCCGCTGCGGATTGGGCAGGTGCCTCAGGTTTCGGCGCTAACGCTGGACGCCTTTGAGGCGATCTCCGACTGGCATCACTACGCGATTCGTGAATTGACCCGAGTAAAGGGCTTTAAGGCCGATCCCTCCTGGATCGCCGCGCGGTTGGGAATTTCTCCAGAGAGCGCCGAGAGCTCGCTTGAACGGCTTTTGCGCTTGGGCTTGCTTAAGAAGGATGAACGAGGCCGCGTGACAAAGGCCGAGACGCTGATCACGACGCCGAGCGATCAACCCAGCCGTGCGTTGCGCAACTTCCACTCCCAGATGATCGCAAAGGCGCTGGAAGCTTTGAATGCCCAACCCGTCGATGAGCGCGATATCACGGCGATCACGATGCCCGTAAACCGGGCCAAGCTCGATTTGATGAAGAAGGAGCTTCGCGATTTCCGCCATCGCATGGCCAAGCTCTTCGGCACGCCTGAGGCTTCAGACGTCTATCAGCTCAATATTCAACTTTTCAATTTAACCTCCTGGGGACAATCGCCTCGGAAATCGGAGTCCAAATGAAAACCATCGCTCTGTTCACTGCACTCTTCAGTTTGACTGCCTTTGAGGCCCACGCGGGCAAAGGCGAGGGAAGCGGAGCCGGAAACGGCGGCGGTGTCATCGTATGTCA
>JBGAWT010000287.1:0-3966 GCA_044227445.1 Bdellovibrionia bacterium
CTGCCCGCTAGAATCGAGGCCGCTAGTCGCAGTCGCTTCTCATCCCCCCAACTTGCCGCCTTCTGGAATAGCCACAGACAGTGGACCAAATTTGCGAAAACATAGATTTCGAACGGTTCGGATTTGAAGTTCAGGTGAGCTGCCTGCCGAATTCTACATACATGACTCCCATACTCGGGCAAATCGGTGCAATCCCACTCTTGAGCGTAGAGCTTCGTCTCCACGTCCATCAACTGGCCAAGCCGCTCCCACCAACTGGGGCTCGTCGCGGCTTTTGCAACGGGATACTCGAGCCTCGTACTTGATTCGAAAGAGATGAAATCTCTGAACAGATACCAGTAGCCGGTTCTTTGGAAGTCGATAAACACCACATTGGTGTCACCACCGGAAAAAATAACGTTCCCGCCATTCATATCGCCATGGCAAACGCATTCTCGAATCAGTCCCCAATTCCTGGAAAAGAGGAGCTTGTTAGGTCTGGGAAATTTGACGCCATTCAAGATGAAGTTGCCGTCATCATGGTACGTCGCGATGCCGCAAGCCTTGGCATTTTCGGATATGTATTCCAAAAATTGAGATTGAAATTCTTCACGCTGGCGGTCGGTGCGATAAAATTTGTCTGAAGCAAAATAGTCGCGCGCGTCCTTGCCTGTGATGCGATCCTCAGCGTACCAGGTTTGATTCTCGGAATCTAAGATTGTTCCAATTACTTTATCTATTACCTCAAATTTCCCGGCCCGGATATACTCATTGACTGGTGTTGGTGACCCGCCGCCACCTGCAGCGAACGAATAGCATATGGCTCCGTACTCGCCGGTAAAACCGGTCCCCAACACGTCCACCCTCCAAGTGTATGGTAGCCGCCACTTCACATACTGGATGTAGTTGCGATATTCTACTATCGCATTTTTCTACAGAATCAGAAATTTTGAGAATAGCTGGTACTTTGGATCCCTTGCCATCGCGCTGCACGCGCATCTCGTAAACGCCGGCAGCGCCAACACTCCATTTACTACCGACAGGCTTGCGAAACCCCCGTTTCCTCCAGTCTCTCGTCAAGTATCTATGCACTGCTCGACAAGTGACCATAGCTCCGCTTGGCTTAGTGTCCTCTTTCTGGGATGGCGGGCTGATACCGCTTCAAGTCGAACGAAGGAATCGACGCCCTTCTGGCTTGGCGCTTCAATCCCCCTTCAAAAATTCGCGTAAGGCATTTGCCATAATCCTCTGAACCCAAATACACCTTGGAGATGATCATCTCTGGGTTGAGTACATGTAACGCCGAAGTCTCAACGTCTATGTCATGGCTGGTTAGAACAGAACACGCAATCGGGAAACTGTCCCTTGATCTCAGCAATTGATCGAAGTCCCACATTCTTGCTCTTGCCTATCATGTTATCGCAGAAAACAATGTGCGGTCGGTCGAAAATTTTTGATTGCAGTTCAGCAACGGTTCTTGCCCACTCAAATTGAATGTCGGCACATATCCTACGAAGGTGAGACTTTCCTGAGACACTCCCTGAAAAAATCCTAGCCATTCGGACTCTTGATCTTCAGATAGGGCCCCGCAATACACCCTGATCGCCAGCCATGTGTATACCCTCAACATTCCTAGGTTAGTTCCAGAAGTGGGATGCGAATTATCATTCGAAAGGGAGGTGCTGGAGAGTTTGGAGGTGAAAAGCGGTCGATCCACATCGTCCCACCCAAGAGTCTTACGTGCACTCCAACGAGAAACATTCCAAGATGGTAGCTGAGATCGTCGCTATTCCAGCGCGGCGCTATGCCTACTTCCGAAAGACGTGCAGCATTGAATCTGGCCTTTTTGGCTCGATACTCTATTTCAAGCGGTAGGCACCTGCTGCTGGCATTCTGATTGGGCGCGCGGCGCCCAAAGTTCAAAATTAGTTGCCCGGCAAATCCATCGTGCTCCCCCGCATTCTCGATGATGTTCTCCAAGATAACCTGGAGGGAGTGTGCTACTTTTGCTGGAATCGTTGCAGGCGGTTCGCCGTGGATGGAAAGAAATGCTTTGTTTCTAATCGCGCCAGCATCGAGCGAGGCGACAAAATTATCGACATCTTCCAAAAAGGATGGCGTGTCGTGCTCTTTCGCGTTGTGGGGCGCTATGTAGTTTGGCGATAGTCGATCCTCAAGAAAATTAAGCAAGGTCTCGAGCGAGACTTCTTTCTCTCGCATGATTTCCCGCCTCGCCTGTTCGACCCGGTGGGCGGCGTATTGGAAAAAGGACAACCGAGGCAGCCAGCCCGCATCAGAACTGCGGTCAACAATTTCAATGAATCCGCCGAGTAGCTCTGAGAGCTGGTGGCAGAATTGGATATTCATATCGAACGCTTGCTCAATGGGAGACTCTAGATCGATTGTCCCAACGCAGAGGCCGCTCTTGAAGATTGGGAGGCAGAGCTCGGAGGAAGTCCCGGCGCTCGAAGGGAGTAGTCTCCGAAATCCCCTGGCAACAAGTGTTGCGGGAAACGGGGCCGATATGTCTGCGATGTACGCGTGCTCTCCCTGCTGGAGCTTGTGGAATACAAAACCATTCAGCGAAGATTCGGCATCCTGCACCGAGATTGCGTCGCGAACGACGGGGTTGGTTCTTTTTTCGTTCCTGGGCCAGGAAGCCAGTTCAAGGCAGTTGGTGAATGGATTGAGCAACCTCACGATTACTGTGTGCGCTTCCGTCACGTGCGCGAGCGAGTGGGCAATACGAGCCGCGTACCGATCAAGCCTGAGATTGTATTCTGTGTAGTTCTTGAGAGGTGCGGTTTGCAGTGAGAGTTGGATTTCCCGCTCTCTCTCGCAAGTGAATTTACAATACTCAGTTTGGTCAGCAGGTTTTGCGATCCCGAATATTCCGCAAGCAACTCTTTCGTTAGCGAGTAGCACAACCTGTTGATCTCTGACTTGCTGGCCAGCAAAAGGCAGCCCAATGGCCGACGCTTTATGGTAAAGCCCAGGGCGAGCGGCCTCGTTTCTTGGGCTTCCTGGCGGCGTCTCCTGGGCCCCTCAGTAGTGATAAAGTGGAATAATCTTGTAATACGTGAATCCATCGGATCCTGCGACGCGTCCGGATGAGTGCTGGTTTCGTTTCAGGGAGAGTTTGAGACGATCCAGCAAGCCCGGTGCTTCCATCAACTTGACGTGGTTGCCGAGCGAATACTGTGGGACCAGATTGAATTCTCCGTCCGTATCCCTTGAAAAAGTCACATCCTGCGTGTGGCGTTGAACAGCGAAATATGAAGCGTCGATCTTGAATGTCTTTCTGATGCCTTCGATGATTTCCCCAAGCTTGAAGAAGTCGAGATTTTGATTTCGAATCAAGCGTTCGGTCGCATTGTGGTAATATTGGTCACGGACGTCGCTCACGACGAAGAAGTTGATGAGCAGGGATGCTATGCCTCGCAGCTCTGCTTCGTCGAAATCAGCGGAAAAGAAAACTATAACGTTGTGAAAGCGTTTGCAGCGCAGCTTGGCTTGTGAGTCGATCTTGTGCGCATCAAGAACGTCATTTCGATCAACAAAACGATGAAGTGTTCCCCGTTGCATCCGGAATGAAAGATAATTGAAGTATAAGAAGGCTCCTCGAGTGTCGCCGAGACGCTTCTTGAATATTTTTTCGCGACGCTCGCGAAAGTAAACGGACAAAAATTCCTTGTCTCGGTAGTTTGCCTGAATACATTCGAGGATCTCGTCATAGACGGGATATGTTCGTCGAGTAAGCAGCTCGAACGCCAGCTCGGAAACGGGCATCTTTCCCATCGGCACAACCAAAAATATGATAAAAAAACGATGCAAGTTATGGGTGTTTTTTATCAAGGTCAATACTGGAGCGTTCGTAAAGAGTTCGAACGTGGCTCAGGCCGTCCCCGCTCCTCCGATGGGCCGTTCTTCGGCGCTGGCGCTTTCCCCGCTTCATCGCTACATTAACCCTCGCGAAGCTGCGTTGCG
>JBGAWT010000288.1:0-2830 GCA_044227445.1 Bdellovibrionia bacterium
ACATAGTCGCCCGCGTCGTGGCCGTACGTATCGTTGATCTTCTTGAAGTGATCCAGATCAAAGAACAGAACGGCGAATTCGGTATGCAGGCCTTTGGCGCGCTTGAACTCGGCTTCGAGCGCATCCATCAAATAGCCTTTGTTATAGATCTTGGTGAGCGGGTCGGTGTGCGCTTCGGTGGCGAGATTGCCGTAAAAGAGTGTCTCTAATTCGCCAGCCGGTAAAAATTTAAAAATCGAGTTGCCGAGCTTGATGACGTCTTCTTTTGCCAAAGTCACCGTGGCGTTGGCGTCGAGCTTCTTATCATTCACGAATGATCCATTTGAGGATCCGAGGTCCACGATCTGGACTTTGTCGCCTGCCTTAACGAGCTTGGCGTGCTTGCGCGAGATGCTTTGGTCCGGAACGCTCACGTCAGCTGCAGGATCGCGACCGACGATCATCTCCGGGCGCGTGAGGAAAAAACGATGTCCCTGCGGCGTGCCTCGAATGATGATCAGGCAGGCCTCTTGCTCCTTGGCCTTGGCCAACTCTTTTTTGAGCGTCTCTTGATCGCCCGAGAGCACGGCCGTTTTTTCGGTGCCTTCGATGCTTACGGCCTTAGGTGTGTTTTCGTTTGAGTCGTCGGCCATAGGGGCTTTAAAAGGCTAACGTAAAAAGAGGCGCTTGGCGAGCATCACGCGTCGGCAGCCGCATCTCGAATTTTTTGCAGCGATTCGCGGATGTAGACCTTTCCTTCTTCCACGCCCGGCTGGTCAAAGGGATTGACCCCCCAAAGCGTGCCGGTGATCGAAACCAAGACGCTAGAAGCAAAATAGAGCGCTCCCAGGTTGCGCTCGTCGAGCTTTTCGAGGTGGGCGGTGAGGCTGGGGCGTTTTTGGTTACTCAGAACGCGCTCGATGGCGCGCTGCTCCACGGTCAGAAGCTCATGAAGCGTGTGGCCTTCGAGGATCTGAAACGCCGCGTAAGGCCTTCGATCCGGACCTATGGGCGCTTTGGGAATTTTCACAGCGTCATCAACCGAGTCGACCGCGATGAACATCGTGACTTTATCGTCCGGCCCGTCGCGCAAAAGCTGAAGGATCGAATGTTGATCGACTGCTCCCAAAGCAGCGATCGGAGTGAATCCCTTGCCGTCTTTGCCTAGGCTTTCGCCCCAGAGCTGCACAAACCAATCGCCAAAAGTGCGCAGCCTCGTGGAGTAGGGCATGCACACATGCGTTGATCGCTTGGGATACTGCGCGATGAGCTCAGCTGCGATGATCATGAGCGGGTTTTTCTCGGGCGCCAGTTTTTCGCAGGCATCGCGAACCGTTTTTGCGCCGGCTAAGAATTCCTTCGCGTCCAGACCCGCTAAGGTCGCTGCAAAAGTGCCCACGGGCGAGAACAGACTGAAGCGTCCGCCCAAATTCGGCGCGATCGTGAGGGTCGGGATGGCCTCGTTGCGAGCAAAGGCCCTGAGATCGCCCTTCTCGGGATCGGTGATGGCAATCGTATGGGAATTCCAACGCGCTTTGCCCAGCCATTCCAGGGCGCAAAGCCACTGCGCTAGCGTCTCAAAAGTCGTACCCGACTTGGTAACGCAAACGACGAGCGTCGTATCGGGCGAGAGACGCCCTAAGGTAGATTTCCACTCAATGGGATCAGGATTTTCGAGGAAATGAAACTTGATTTGCCGGGAGCATTTATCCGCTAGCGCACCTAAAAAGCTCAGGGGGCCAAGCGAGCTTCCGCCTATCCCTAAAAAGAGGCAGTCCCTGAATCCCTCGCTCTTGCTCAAGCGCGTGCCCAGCTCAACGGCCGCTTCGATCTGAGAGATTTCGGCATTGATCGGCGAATCGTAAAAACCGATTTCTCCTGAGGCGAATCGCGCTTTGAGCGCTGACCAAGCGCCTGCGATGTCCATCGAGCTTTCGCGCGCTGGACCGCCAGGCAGCCGAGTCCAATCGAAGACAATCGGGCTCGTGCCCAAACGTGAAGCTGTGATCATGCGTCGCTCCTTTGCATGAGCCCTCGCCCGATGACTAGGCGTTGGATTTGATTGGTGCCTTCGACGATTTGCATGACTTTGGCTTCGCGCATGTAGCGCTCCACCGGAAACTCTTGCGTATAGCCCGATCCACCGAGGACCTGCACCGCATCGGTTGTCACTCTCATGGCCATGTCCGTGGCAAAAAGCTTGGCCATCGCCGCTTGCTGCGAGAACTCCATGCCTTGATCTTTAAGCCATGCCGCTCGTTCCACGAGCCCTCGCGCAGCTTCAAGCTCAGTAGCCATGTCAGCTAACATGAACGACACGCCTTGAAATTCGCCGATCGGCTTTCCGAACTGCTCGCGCATGCGCGCGTGCCGGCAAGCGCAATCCAGAGCAGCTCGGGCGATGCCCAAGGATCCTGCGCCAATGGTGATGCGGCCGCTGTCCAGTGCGCTGAGAGCGATCTTGAGCCCCTGGCCCTCGGAACCCAGGAGATTTGCAGTCGGAATGCGAGCGTCTTGAAACGAAAGTTCCATGGTGTGGGAGGAGGAGCAGCCCATTTTCTTCTCTCGCTTGCCGAGAACGAACCCTGGTGTCCCTTTCTCGAGGATGAATGCTGAGATCCCTTTGGCGCCAGGCTCGCCGGTACGCGCCATCACGATGAGGGTGGAGGCAAAGTCCGCTTGCGTGATCCACTGCTTGGATCCGTTTAGGACGTAGTGTGATCCGTCTTTTCGAGCCGTGGTCCTCAGGCTTGCGGCGTCGGAGCCCGCGCCGGATTCGGAGAGCGCAAAAGAGCCGATCGCCTTGCCACTTGCGAGCGGCGGAATGTATTTCTTTTTTTGTGCCTCGTTC
>JBGAWT010000019.1:0-26373 GCA_044227445.1 Bdellovibrionia bacterium
GCCAGACCGCGGACAAAAGGGATTTGAGTCGGCAAAGTGGGTGGAAAAAGTGGAAAAGGACAATTGAGACATGCACCGCGCTTCCATGCGCTAAACAATGCATGTCTCAATTGTCCTTTTCCACCCCACAAGAAAGCGTGCACCGCTTTGGCAGTTGTAGGTGGGCATCGACATGTCCTTTTCAGTGCAATCCTAGCCCTGAAGATGATTAAATAGAAGGAGCATGAGAATCCTTGCTGTTGAAGACGAAGAGAATCTACAGAAACTTCTCGAAGTCCATTTTAAGCGCGAAGGTTGGCAAGCGACCTTCTGCGATTCGGCTGAAGAGGCGCTCAGCCTCGTCTCAAAAGAACAGTTCGACGTCATGGTGCTCGATTGGATGCTCAAGGGAAAAATGACGGGCCTGGATCTGTGCAAGCAAATCGCAGGCAAGCTGCCCATCCTGATGCTCACGGCGCGTGCCACTCCGGTGGATATCGTGATCGCTTTAGAGAGCGGCGCTGATGACTATGTGACTAAGCCTTTCGAAAGCCCGATTTTGGTCGCTCGCATTCGGGCCTTGCTCAGGCGTGGAAGCGCAAAGAAGGAAGCTGCCACTTCGATTTACGAAGTCGGGGACCTTAAGGTTCATGCCGATCGTTTCGAAGCGACTTGCGCAGGCAACAAAATCGAGCTTACCGCATCAGAATTCAAACTTTTGCTGGCGCTGATTCAAGAGCGCGGCAGCGTGCTTTCGCGCAAAAAGCTCCTCACTAAGATCCAAGAGGCCGGCGTCACTGTCGTCGAGCGCATCGTCGATACTCACATCTATTCGCTTCGTAAGAAAATCGGTCCATGCGGCGATTTCGTCGAGACCATTCGAGGCGTGGGGTACCGGATCAAGGCATGAGCGCCTCCTCCGATTCGCTTTCAGTCCGGGTTTTTTCGCGAATCGCGCTCTTTCAGGCAGCCGTCTTGGTGACCGCGCTGCTTGTCTTGGGTTTCGGGGTTCGAAACCAGATTCGGCAAATCTATCTCAGGCAGCTCAACTCCCAGCTGGCGGGATTGCTTGAGGTTTTGTTCAAGCAGGCTCCCCAACAGTGGGATCAGGCCTGGTGCAAGCAGATGGCGGAGGGAACTCCGTTTCGCGTCTCGGTCATCTCTGCAACCGATGGCCATATTCTTTGCGACAACACAGTTACGGACCCTAAGGTTTTTCAGCTGATCTTGGATCGGCCTGAGGTCCAGATGGCTTTGCATTCGGTGGATCGCAAGGGCCGTTCGTTGCGCATGAGCCGCGGGCTCAATTACACACAAGGCGTGTATTCGACGCTTTTCTTGCCCGATCGAAAAGTCGTCTTGAGAGTCGGTTTCGCGGCCGAGGGTGAGCTCGAAAAGGATTTGGCCTCTTACGACCGCGCTTTTTTGTTGGCGATCGCGCTGCTTTCGCTTCTTTCGATCGCAGTGCTCCAGTGGACTGCGCGGCGGTTTCTCTTTAAGCGAGCCACAGAGGTCGTGGATTTGGCTGAGAAGCAGCATCAAGAGGATCTCGTGGCCAATGTCTCGCACGAATTCAGGACTCCTCTGACTTCAATCAAGGGATTTGCCGATGCGCTTTTGCCGTATCTTGCGTCCGGCCGCGCTCCGGAGCGCGAGCACGCGGAGATTATTCAAAAGGATGCCGATCGCCTGCTTCTGATGGTCAACGACCTCCTGGATTTGTCGATGATCGACGCTCGCTCTGTCACGTTGACTAAGGACGAAGTCGATACGGAGCAAGCCACGCAAAGCGCTTTAAAGCGTCTGCTCATGGTGTACGGAAGCAAACAACCCAAGGTTGAGACCCTTTATTCGGCCAAGACGGTTTATGCGGATGCGGATCGGCTCTTTCAAATTTTGATCAATATAGTCGGAAATTCGATGAAGTACTGTCCGGCAGGTGTTTCGATTCAAATCGCCTGGTCGCAGGCTCTCAGTGGAGAAGTAACGCTTTCGATTTCGGACAATGGCCCGGGCATTCCCAAAGAAGTCCAAGGCCGTGTGTTTAAACGCTTTTTGCGAACGGGCGGAAAGCTCGATGCCAAACCCGGTGCGGGTCTTGGACTTGCGATCGTCAAAGGCCTCATGGATGTGCACGGCGGTACCGTGACCTTAGATACTTCTGCCACCGTCGGAACACGCTTTGTTCTGACTTTCCCCAAATCCGCGTAGCCCGCGATTCTTGACACAATCTTGATGGATGCTTGTCCGTCACTGGACAGTGAAAAAGCGTCTCCTTTGATAATTACTGCGGCAAGTCAAAGGAGACGAAAGATGAAAGCCCTCGTTGGATTTAGCGCAGCAGCAGTAGCCCTCATGGTGAGCGCGTGTCTGCCTAAGCATCTCGGCAGTCTGGATGCCGCTTCGGCCTCTACTGTCGTGCAAAAGACTCCAGGCGGATCCTTTAGCCTCATCAATCCAAACGGCATTCGCTTTGAGCCGCAAGGCGAGCTGACGGTTAAGTTCGAAGTCAATCGCGTGCTCTCCTCCCGAGTCATCGTGAGCGACAGCGTCAGCGAAGCGATTTTCGTGCTTCCTAAGTCTTTGCTCAACTCCGAGTCCAATGTCGCGTCGATCCCTGCGACGGAATCTGGCCAACCCGTCGATCTGAAGATCAAAGACGTCGTGAGCATCGTTCCTGCCGCAGTGAAGTATCGCCGCGCTTCTAGCAAAGAAGGTTGGAGCGAGTACTTCCGCGACACCTACAAGGTTACCGAGCACAAGATCTACGTTCGAATCTACTCTGCAGGCGCGCTTGAGCGCGGCAGCCCGACCTATCTGCATCAGGCGGATCTGGAGATGGCAGTTCAGACGGACGGAGAGTTCGTGAAATCAGAAAAAATTTCGGCCGAACAATTCAAAGCAGCAACCGGAGAGCTCACTTTCTTCTAAGGAGTATTTTATGAAGAACTCAGCCCTTTTCTTAGTCGCGATGGTTAGTTTTGGAGGACTCAGCTCCTACTCACACAAGCCGTTCACCTTGGGACACGCACCTAAGCCCGAACACAGTGCGGATGCTTCGATGATTCGAGTGCTCTCCGCAGTACGCAGGGTCCTTGCAAGCTCCCGCGCTCAGGCCATGGCAGCTCGTAGCCAGTCGGCCATGGGAATGATTTATCGCCAATCCATCGACAACGGAGCGATGGATCTCGCTTTCCGGACCCCTCTCGCGGGCGGCGGCTGGAGGGCGGTGCTCAGCGATCGCGCAACGGGCGCGCGCTACCGAGTTCTACTCAGTGAAGGTCGGGGGGGAAATCTCACGCTGGCTCAGATCCAGCCCTTAACAAGGGAAGGAAGCTAGATGGGATTGGTCTGGTCGCAGTCCAAACGGTTCAATGATCTCAAACTATCTAAGGAGTATTTATGAAAACGAAAATGTCAGTTCTGTCTGCAGTGTTCTTAATGTCGAGTATGTCAGCGGCTTACGCCGATACGTTCTCTCCCGCCGGCTTCGAAGGCTATGTCTATGAAGAGCCTCGTGTCGTTGGCCAAGGTGGTTACGTAGGAACTCTCAAAGGCCCACAAGACTGGGGATTCAGCATGCTGAACCTCAAGGTCATCAACATCGATATGCGTCCTCAAACTTACAACGAAGAGTTTGAGCTCATGACGAGCGACGACTTGAAGGTGACCTTCGCCGTTCACGTCATCCTCTCCGTGCGAGCTGGCACCGTGAAGGACGTGGTGGAAAAGTATGGCGCCGAGAAATGGTACGAAAAGAACTTCCAAGCTCGCGTTCGCACCCTCGTTCGTGAGTCGGTAAAAGACTACTCTTCGCGAAACCTCAAAGACAGCGGCATCAGAATCGAAGAAACTGTCAAAGCCGAGCTGATCGCTTATCTAAAAGACACCCCGTTCGTGTTCGTCGGAATCAACGCCGGCAACTTCTCCTATCCTGTCTCTGTCTCGCAAGCCGTCGAGCGCAAGCTCGCAGCTCAGCAGCAGCTGGAGCAAAAAGAGAGCGAGCGCCTCATGGCCGAAAAGGACGCTCAGATCCGAATCATCGAAGCTAAGGGCATCGCTGAATCGCAAAAGATCATTCAATCCACTCTGACGAAGCAATACTTGCAGCACGAAGCCATCAAGGCCCAGGAAAAGATGCTGCAGTCTTCGAACCACACGGTGATCTACATGCCGACGGGTCCAAGCGGGATCCCGATCGTCGATACAGTTGAGAAGGATGCAAAGAAGGACTAAGCCTCCAACAAAACTTCAGGTCATCACTCAACTCAAGAGGCCCGGGTTATCGCCTAAAGGGGGGCGGGAATGCCGGGCCTCTTCTCATTCGCGGCCTCAGAGTCAGTTTGGAGTTTCAGTCAGCGGGCAGTTCCTGTCGGCCTCAGTTTGAGGTTGTGGGTGAAATAGAATTCTAATTTATGGGCTCTTGTGGCAAGTGAATGAACTAAGAAGAGGGGTCTTTCTATGATCAAAACACCGACTTTGTTGCTCCTAGCTTCAGTCGCGATGGTTTTTTCGGCAACCTCGTTTGCCGACACCACAGCAGACGCAACGGAAAGGCTACTCAGCAATTCGTGCCCTTAACTCCGGATAGCAAGCTCGCGATGATTCGCAGTTTTGATGGGCTAAGGGCATTGAGCTTAGAAGCGGGTCGCCTCGATATTCTTTTAGCAAAAGTTTCATTGGATCAAATCAACGAGGATCTCTCTGGAACCTGTTTGAAGTTAGGCGCAGCCCTTGGAGAGGGCGCGAACCCTTGGCGATCTCTATTACACGGGAGTCCTTCACCTTCGCTCGTTGAAACGATCTCTTTACAGCAAATTCATCCAAGAGGGTGATCAAGCGGTTGGGAAAATTTCGGGGCGCACGAGCAACCTTCTCTGCGGTAAGGACTACGATGACTTACGTGAAGGCAATCTTCCTGCGGCTCGTGCGGACCTCAAGGTCATTCAAGAGGCCGTTTCGTTGGTGATGGATTCTGTCGACCAGCTCCAGCTCATCATTTCGTTGGAACTCAACGCGGGTGTCGAAATTCAGACCCTATGAGTGGGATGACTTCTTAGTTCCTCTTCTGTTACTGTCCAGGCCATGAATACTATTTGCTACTTCTGCAAGAGGGAACCTGCGGTCCGAGAATGCGAAACCTGCAAGCGATCGGTGTGCATTCAATGCGGAGATCCAGGTAGTCACAATTGCTATCCGCGCGAGCACTAAGATCAAGATCGCCAGTATTTTTTCATGAGCTCAGAAATCCATTTTGGCTGAAAAACCGCACCGCGAGGAGCGAACTCTTCAACCCAGGGCTTGATATCGAGCACGGGTGAGCCGTCAATCGCATCCAATCCTTCGAGATGTAACGTCATTCCGCTCACTTTTAGGATTTTGCAGATAGTCGCGCCGATTTGATTGGGTCTGTTTTTGCCCCGTTGGGCGAATATCCCGACCTTAGGCCAGTCCGAGTTACCACGTGGGTGCCTGGCGCTTTTCTCTATTTTTTCAGGATCCACTTGATTCATCTGGAAGAGAACTTCGACGTGCGAAAAGTCAGCCAGGCCAAAAAAGGCTTCGGGAGAAAACTGCTCCGAATCAAGCTCCACGGAGGCGGTTTCTTTGTCCCAGTCGTCGTCCTCGGGCTTCTTTCGCGTTGAACGGACGGTCCCAATCGGAATCAAGGCAATCGATTTCATTCTTATATTTTAGCACCGATAGAGACGATCTGATGCGAGGTTGCATTTCTGCTAAACCGTCTGCCCCGCCGCCCAACCCGATGCCCACGCCCACTGAAAGTTATAGCCGCCCAGCCATCCCGTGACGTCCACGACCTCGCCGATAAAATAGAGGCCGGGCGCTTTTTTCGCTTCTAGTGTTTTAGATGAGAGCTCGTCCGTATCTACTCCGCCTCGCGTGACCTCGGCCTTGGAGTAACCCACGGTCCCGCTGGGGATAATCTTGTAGGCGTGGATGAGCGCGCAGAATTGCTCAAGCGCCTTTTCCGAAAATTGAGGCAGCGGAAGGTCAGAGGGAAAATGCATTTCGCAAAGTCGTGTGGCGAGTCGCGCTGGCAAGAGTTCCGAAAGTAGATTCCGCACAATCGAACGATTGCCCTCGCGCTTCTTAGCGACAAACCACTCAAAGGCGTTTTTATCGGGCAGAAGGTTCAGTGTGACTGTCTGGCCCGCATTCCAATGGAGGGATGCTTGGAGGGCCGCTGGGCCACTGAGCCCGCTATGCGTGAAAAGGATGTTCTCCCTAAAGACGACGTCATTGCTCTCGATCGTGCAATCTACGGACACGCCGGCTAGGTCCTTGTACTGGGCTAGTTGAGCGGTGCTGAGCGTAAATCCGTCTAAGGCTGCAACCCTGGGGATGAGCTTCAGTCCAAACTGGGTTGCGATCTCGTAGCCGATTCCTGTGGCTCCGATTTTTGGAATCGAAAGTCCGCCTGTTGCGATCACGAGCGAATGGGAGCGAAGGGCGCCCTGTGATGTTTGGATCTCGTAACGAAATTCGCCTTCAGATATCGCGCGAATCGCCTCGATGCGCGTGTTGAGGCTAAACTCCGCTCCAGCCTCTTTGCACTCAGCGCGGAGCAGGTCCACGATCGATTGTGCGGAGACATCGCAAAAAAGCTGGCCTAGTTTTTTCTCGTGGTAAGCGATTCCGTGTTTTTGGACCAGCTCGATAAAGCGTTGCGAGGGGTAACGAGAGAGCGCGGATTTACAAAAGTGAGGATTTTGCGAGACGTACTGCGCGGGGCTGGCGCCTAGGTTGGTGAAGTTACAGCGCCCACCTCCTGAGATGAGGATCTTTCCGCCGATTTTAGGGGCGTGATCGATGAGCAGCACGCTTCGATCGCGCTTGCCCGCTTCGATGGCGCACATCATGCCCGCGCCCCCGGCTCCTAAGATGATGACGTCCCAAGTTGATTTCACGCAGGATCCTCAATGCTGAGCAAGAAGGTGGGGAGGTTACGATTCTTAACGTTTAGGAACTCGCACTCGTGCTTAAAGCCGATTTTTTCGGCCACTCTTCGCGAGGCCGCGTGAGTGACGGCCATATTAGCCACGATCCTAGGGAGTCTCAGCGTCTCTCGCGCGTACTGAAGCACCGCCGCCGCCGCTTCGGAAGCGTAACCTTGGCCCCAGGCCGACCTCCTGAAGATGTAGCCTAGGTCGTATTCGAGCTTGCCGTTGATCTCTACTCGCATGATCCCGCAATCGCCCAGGTATTCGCCGGTGGCGCGATCTTCGACGGCCAGCCTCCCGATGCCTATGGTGGGGTAGCTCTCCAACTGCCTTTGGATCCAGTAGCGCGTCTGATCCTCCGTAAAGGGGGTGGGCCAGGCGTGCATGGTCTGTGGATCCGAGGTCATGGCATGAAGGTGACTAAAATCTTCGGGTGTTACGGGCCTGAGGCTCAATCGAGGGGTTTGAAGCGTGATCATAGTTTAGGGTGCCGCCAAAAAATCGAGTCTTATCCGCCGTTTGAGTTGAGAGCCGTGAGAGGGATCTAATTAAATAATTTTACTAAATTTATCAACAATTTAGTTTAAAGTGTGGTACTTCGGCCACAATGAAAAACTTCAAAGATTTCGGCCTCAGCGAGCCTTTGCTCAAGGCCATTCAAGAGCTTGGCTACGAAACTCCGAGCCCCATTCAAGAACAAGCCATCCCAATGCTTTTGGGCAAAGACACCGACTTCTTGGGTCTAGCCGCTACTGGCACGGGCAAGACCGCAGCCTTCGGCATCCCGATGCTCGAGCGGATCGATCCTAGCAAGCGTAGCGTTCAAGCCCTCATCCTTTGCCCTACGCGCGAGCTTGCGATCCAAGTCTCCGGACAGATTAATCTCTTAGGTAAGTATAAAGGCGTTAAGTCCCTGCCGATCTACGGTGGAGCAGGCTACGGCGACCAGATCTACGGGCTGAAACGAGGAGCACAAATCGTCGTCGGAACTCCCGGCCGCGTTGTGGATCACGTCGAAAAGGGAACGCTTGTTTTGAGCGATCTCAAGACCCTCATTTACGACGAAGCCGATGAGATGTTTTCCATGGGCTTTAAGGAAGACTTGGAGTTCGTTCTTCAAAACATTCCAACCGATCAAGCCAACATCTGGTTGTTCTCCGCAACCATGAGCGCCGACGTCAGGCATACGGCCGACAAATACCTGGATGAACCCAAGCAGGTTCAGGTCAATCGCGGCGCAGAGATTTTGCCCAATACGGTCGAGCAGTTTTACTTCATGACTCAGGAGTCCCATAAGCCTGAAGTACTCGGAAAGCTCATCGAAGCGGCCGAAGACTTCTACGGCATCATCTTTTGCCAAACTAAGGCTCTGGTTACCGATCTCACGCACCATCTCAAGACGCAGGGCTATCCCGTGGATTGCTTGCACGGCGATATGGACCAAAATGCCCGCGAACGCACGATGCGCGCTTATCGCGAGCGCCGGGTGACGATCTTGGTGGCCACCGACGTGGCCTGCCGCGGTTTGGACGTAAAGGACATCACTCACGTGGTGAACTATTCTCTGCCCCGCGAGATGGATAATTACATTCACCGTATCGGTCGTACCGGCCGCATCGGCAAGTCGGGAATCGCTTACAATCTGGTTACTGGCAGCCACCGCGGACTCATCCAACGCATTGAGCGCCTGACTAAGGTGAAGATGCGCGAAGGCAAGATCCCATCGCGTAAGGAAATCGCAGTCAAAAAGGTTTCCAAGAATCTAGCCCTCTTCGCAGGTCAAGATACGCATGCGCGCGCAACGGAGCTGCTCGGAGACGATTGGAAAAAAGCGATCGCCGAGATGAGCAAAGAGGAGATCACCGGAAGGTTTATCGCTCTTTTGCATCCAGAGCTTTTTTCGACCCCACTGCCTGATCGCGAACCCGCACCTCAGCCTCAGCGGTCACAGGAGCGCTCCAACGATCCTAAACAAGTCAGCAAGCGCTACCACCAAGATCGTTTCGATCGTAGGGAGCAGCGTCCGCCTCGCTTTGATCGACGCGATGATCGCGACGGTAGCCGTCCGCCCAAGCGCCATGATCGCTTTGCCGGCGGTTCGCAGCAAAAGCGCGAGTTTCCAAAGCCGCGTTGGAACAAAGATCGCAAACCCTCACAAGGTAAATGGAGTCACGCGTAGTCATGGTTTTTTGGGGATGGGTGGTTGCTGGGGTTCTGGGATGGACTTCTGTATTTGCTGCTGATGAGCCGCCATGTGCTTACTTTTTGGCCGACGCGCCGGTTCGCAAGCTCAGCATTCTGATCACCGCAGGCGCGACCAAAGAGCCGCTCGACGGTGTTCGATTCACGACCAATTTTTCTTCAGGTGGCCTAGGCAGGGGTTTTGCGTTGGCAGCTGCGGCGCGAGGCCATCACGTCGTTGTTTTGGCACCCAAAGAGTTTCAAAAAATGGCCGGCCCTCTTCCCGAGGGTGTCGAGCACAGGGTGTTTTTCTCCACCAATGATCTCAAGCTCAGGCTCGAAGAAGCTTCGCGCGAGCAGAAGTGGGACCTCGTTTTGCACTCCGCAGCGGTAGCGGATTTCACTCCAGCTGAAGTCGCGCAAGGCAAGATCGCTTCGCACGGTGTCGATGAGCTCATCGTTCGATATGTGAAGACCCCAAAGCTCATCCGAAGCCTAAGGGATCTGTTTGGAAATGCTTTTCTTGTGGGCTTTAAGCTTCTCAAAGACACTCCGCCCGAAGAGCGCTACCGCATTGCGATGAAGCAGATGAGGGACTGCCGCACCGGCCTTTGCATCGAGAATGATCTTTCGGAAGTCTCCACCAAGTCTCATAAGCTCAGGATCATCACACCAGAGGGCGGAGCTATTCCGGTTCCCGTTTCGGACAAGAACTCGGTAGCTAAGTCCGTGCTTAATTTCATCGAGAACCGCACCAACGTTCGCTGGTACGAGACGATTGCCGACCCTTCGATGCCTAAGACGGTCGACTCAGACAAGCCGGGGCGCCTGCTTCAGCTCGCGCAAAAAGCGGGGTTGTTGCCTGATGACAGCGGTAATGTGTCTTCCCGCCTCACGGATGATGGCCTCATCGGCATCACCCCTCGCAGCAAGGACAAGAGCAAGCTATCGCCCAAGGACATCGTTCCGATCCGCGTGGATCTGGTTAATCGTAAGATTCGCACCAATAGCTTAGCCGTAAAGCCTTCGACGGACTCCTCTGTCGCAGGAGCGGTCTACACTGAGTTTCCTGGCATTCACTCGATGGTTCACTCCCATAGCCCCTGGTACTTGGGCGGCAACTGCACCAAGTTCCCGTTTCCATGCGGTGTGCGCGAGGAGGGGGATGAGATCATTCGTTCGGCTCGTAAGAGCGGCGCGGATCAAGGCGCTTCGGCTATCGTCAAGCTCATCGACCACGGCGCGATCCTGGCGTTAGGTAAGGACCTGAGCGTCGAGAAGCTTGAGGCGCAGTGGGACACGGCCCAAAAGGATCTCGCCGATCATTGGCGCGAGATGGGTTTCGAAGAAAAAGACTTCGACGGAGGCCGCTCGGTCTCCATCTCGCTAAAGAAGGCATCATCGGCATTATGCGCTTTCACGCGGATGGAACCGTTTCTCCGCGCATCCTGCCTGCGTATCAGGGCTTGGGCTATGGCCGCGAGTTAGCTGAACGTGTGCGCATGAAGAACCTCCAGGTCAAGACCTGCAACGAGTGCAAGGTCACTGATTTTTACAAGAAGATGGGATTCCAGGTCGCTTCTACCTCCGGGCGCGCGGTGTTTCTCTCCCCAGTTCCGCCTCGCTCGATTCCTGCCGCCATCGCGGTGATCAAGAACGCTCAAGGCCAGACGCTGGCTCTTAAGCGCCCACCAACGGATCGAGTCTATCCAGATTTCTGGTCCCTGCCCGGCGGTAAGCTCGATGCGGGTGAGACGCCTGAGCAAGCCGTTATTCGGGAGGTTCGTGAAGAGACGGGCCTTGAAGTCAAAATCACCAAGAAGCTTGCCGTGGATGAGCAGGCGCTTCCTGCGATGAACGCTTACAACATCATTCATAGCTACGCGGTTGAAGTCATCGGCGGTGAGCTCAAGCTCTCCGATGAGCACGTCGAGTATAAGTGGGTCGACGCTCAAGAAGGCCGCAAGATCGAGCCCGTAGGCCCAGTGACTCGAAGGCTTTTGGGGCAGTAGGCCGTGGCCTTTCGGTTGCTTGCGCAGGGCTCCGATTGGGTGGCCATCGATAAGCCCGCTGGCTTTGTCACCCATCGCTTAGAAGACCCCCGCCATCACGTCTCGCCTCGGATGAATTGCATGCAGCTGCTACGCGATCAGTTGGGCGCGCCGGTATTTCCGGTCCATCGCCTGGATCGCCCAACCTCAGGAGTGCTGCTCTATGCGCTGAGCTCGGAGCGGGCACGAGCGTTTCAAGAGCTTTGGATCGATCGCAGCGTGCAGAAGGTCTATGTGGCCTTGGTTCGCGGCTGGATGATGGAGCCGCAGCTTTGCGATCGTCCGCTTAAGTCCGAGGATGGTGACTCCGAGCTTGAGGCGCGCACTCATTTTATTCCGATCGCTCGTACCGAGCTGCCGCATGCGGTGGGGGATTTTGCTAGCGCCCGCGTGACACTCGTTTGGGCGCTGCCTGAGTCGGGAAGATTTCATCAGATCCGCAGGCATCTGGCGGGCCTGAGTCATCCCATCATTGGCGACACGGTCAGGGGAGATGGTCGTTACAACCGAATCGCGCGCACGATGGGTTGGAATGGATTGATGCTCAAGGCTTATGCCCTGAGTTGGCCCGGGCAATCCCGGATCACTTCGCGTTGGGGAGGGGAGTGGCACAAAGTGTTTGATACGCTCGGTGCGTGTCCTTCGCCTGTGCCGCCTATCGCTTGGAGTACATCACCGGCGGACCTAGATCTCGCCTGACTTTGCCCTGGGTCTCAAGTTCTCTGAGACAGGAGATCGTGTACCACCAAACGGATCCGTCGAAGCGAGGCAGCTTTGCGTGCACTCGATCAGCTAGGGTGCCCCAGCGCATTCCCTTTTTTGTGAGAATCTGCAGGATGGCCTTGGAGACTGCGGCGTATTTGTCTTGAGCTATCGTGCTGGAGCGCTTCCAATGCTTGGCGCGAATGACTTTGCGAGCCGGTTTCTTCTTTTTAGTAGGCATGGGGTGAGTTTCCCACCGATGGGCGCGAGGTTCCAGTGGGGAGTTCAGTTCGCGTAAGCAAGCGCGCTAGGAGCAGGGGGAAGCTTGCGTTGCGTCGAAAGCTCGCCCTTTCGAATCATCTCGATCGTTCTTCGAATGACTCCTCGGCAAGGGTCTTTCTTGGCTTCGATGCGAGCCTTTTGAATAACGATTCCCAGTTTCTCGGCATTCGTGAGTTTCATCTCGGCCAGGAAGGACTCGGCCTTTTTCTTTATGATCACCTCGAGCATCTGCTTGGGGGTGACGGTTTTCTTGCCGGAGCGAATCAAGCCCTCGTACTGATTGAGCTGAATGACCGCGCGGATGAAATCAAAGTACTCGATCTTCGCTCCATGCCCTGCGTCGCGAAGCGCCGAAAGAACGGAGAAGTAAGCAGTGACTTCCCTGAGATCCGGAGCGGGAAAGTAGCGCTTGAGTGCTTTCTCTATTTTGGAAGCGGCCTTCGCATCTAGCCCCATGGTCTTAGCGATCTGTGCTGCTGCCCACTGGCTTGAGCCCGTTTGCTTGAGGATCTGAGCTAGGGCGAACAAATCGGATATCTTTTCTCGCTCGGCGCGCGTGATCGAGACGACCTGGCCAAAGTCGATGGGCTTGAGCACGAGTTTGCCGTGTTCGTTGATCTCGACACGATAATTGCCGGGGTGTCGGTCGGGATCGAAGTAAATCTCATCTTGGTCCGCAAAGAGGTTTTGGCCTTCGATCTCCAGAATCTTTTGCGCGAACTGGCTTTGGTACTCAGGAGTCATCGAGAAGATCGAGCTTCCGCGCGCGTACTCGGCGGCGATGAGGCGTTTGTTCATGAGCAACTCGCGCGGGACTTTGATTTCGATCTCAGCGTCGGAGTAATTTTTATAGATTTTCTTGCGCGCCATCTCGCCCTTTTTGACTTCATTGCCCAGCGAGAGCTCCTTCTGTACGGCTTTGTTCGAGGCATCTACGATGCTTCTGAAGACGCCATATTTGGAGCCGTGCTTCTTCTGTAGGTAGTTGGCCATCTCTTCTAACTGCAGGAACTCCGCGTTGGTGTGGGCTAGGGCGTCCAGTCTAAGAACCTTCAATACGACGGGCTCGCCCGTCTGTTTGCTTTTGGCCAGCATGGCGTACTTGAGCGACGCGGCTCCGAGTAGGTCATCCATATTGGTCTTGAGATCTTTGCCTTGAGTGATCTCTCCCAAGTCTTTGTAGATATCCTGACGGTCCGGGACCTTGGCTTGCTCTTGGAGGGTTCTGAGAATTTTTGTTTCTTCCGGAGGGAGTAGTTCCGAAGCGGCCAGAAATTGCCCGATCTTAATCCCAGTCGTTCCGAACAACTCCAGAACGTTCTTAAGCGTCTCACCCGCGGTGCTCTTTCCTCTTTGCATGGCGAGCAAGTAGGAGAGCACAAAGCTCTTGAGCGGCGTGTTACCTGTTTTTTCAAGCGAATACAGGAAGGCGTCCAGCACTTCGGTAGCGATCCGGCGCGACTCGGCGCTGCCGTTGCTCAGCACATGCTCGACGATGGTGCGTGAGTAGCCAGCGCCCATCTTGACTTGAGGAGTGAGTCCCTTGGGCGAATCGATGAACGTATCGATCAAAGCCGCGCGTGCGCTGACCGGAAGGACCTCAAACATTCGTTTGACGCGCTCAGGGCCGATGACTTTAAAAGCTTTGGCGATCTTCTTGGTAGGGGGAATATCGCCGCGAAGGTATTGAATGAGCGCCCACTGTTGGGACTTCCGCCATTTGAGAGCATTTTCGAGCACCGAGGAGAAGACTCGCAGTCCCAAGTCTTCTTTTCTCGCGCCGCTTTCGACTTTCTTTGCTTCGTGAATGAAGGTGCTCTCCTCGGGAGAGCTTTTGATCTCTCGTGAGAGCTTTTCAAGCACCGCTGCGTAAGTCGCTCCATGCTCGCTGAAGTCGCTTCGAATTTTTTCGACCAGCGTCTTAATCAAGGGCATTCGAGCGTCGCGCTCTTGCAGAGTGAGCAGGCTATTGTACTCCGGGCTTTCTCTCATGCGTTTTTCGACGATCCGCGCTTTGAGCGATTGATCCCAAATCTTGCCTTTGTTGACCTCGGCTTCGAGGAGGGCGCGAGCTTCTCCCTCGGAGCGGTCATAGACGTCCTCGAAGATTCGGTCCGTGACGCTTGTGACGCCTCGGCTGGAGAGGTCTCGCCAGAGCTGGATCTTTTCGGCATCGGTCTTGGGCGCGAGCCCCAGTTCTCCTAGGCGATCGATGATCATCCGATGCATCTTCTCAGCTGAGCCGGGCTCGAATCTCCAGATGTCGGGGAATTTTTGCGCGTACTCTCTGACGACATCCAGCAGCCCTCGCTCCAGATCGCCAATGTCGCCACTTGATGTATTGAGCTTGGTCCAAAAGTAGTCGTTTTGGATCAAGGCATCGTAGTCGGCCTTGGACTTGATCCACTCGGGATTGCTGAGGAGGACGGGCGTGAGGTCATCGGTCAGGCGATTGATGAGTATGTTTCTTGGCTTGAGCTCTTTGTCGATAAAGTCTTGCAGCGAAGTTACGGAATCAAAAGATTTGGCGAAGTATTGCTTGAGCGCGTAGTGATCGTACTTCGATAGCCAGTAGCGGATGGCTCTGTATTTTCCGCCGAACAGCCTTGGGGTGATCGGAATCGTTCGGTCTAAGGTGATGCGAGTGATTTTAGGGACGATTTTGGACTCTTTCTTGAAGAGTCGCATCTTAATCAGTTCGAGGTCCCAATCCTTTTTGGCTCGAAGAGCGATCTCTTTGAGTGCCTTCTTCTCGCAGGTTGTTCACCAATTGAGTGAGCGTCGCTGCATCCGTCGGATTGGGTTTATCCGAGAAGACGTAATCGACGAGCTCCTGGAAGTGGTCTTCTACGACTTTCCTCGCGGAGTCCTTGAGCCCTTCTTGGTGCAAGAGGCGTGCGAGTTTCAACTTAAGAGCCGCGGGAGCGTCCTCTGGGAGGCGCTCCAAATGGTCGAGCAGGCGAAGCTTCTTGTTGAGATTGTTTTTGACCTGGATTTTTTCGAGCATATCGAGAGCGGGAGGCTCCGCTTTGAGACCTAGGACATCTTTTAGGAGTCCTCTAAAGTCCGGATCCTCGATGATGGAGTTAGGAGTGCGCTCGAGCTTGGGCATGAGGAGGGCCAGGTTTTTGCTGCGCTCCGCGGGGGGGAGGCGGTTGAGCTCAGCGAGAGCGAGTTGAAGGAGCTTTCGATGTTGATCGAGGCCAGCGCCCTTCATCCAAGGGTAGAAATTAATGCCCCGAAAATAGTAGATGCCGCCCTCTGATCCACCGATTGCATCAATACTCGTCAGCATGGTCTGGCTCAAGTCGAGCAATCGGGCGAGCGTCGTGAAGTCCAAGGTTCCTTTCTTGCTTCGCTTAAGGAGGCTGGGAACGAGATTCTTCATGACCTTAAGCTTGCGGCCCAAGTCTTTGTAGTGCTCGTAATCTTCGCCATCAAAACCGTCTCTGGAGATCGAATAAAACATGTAGCCAAAAAGCAGATAGAAGGGCGAGAGAGCCAGGTGAAATACGAGGTTGTCTTTGGTTCCATTTTCCAAGCCGTCCCACGCACTGCCCATCCCATGGTAGGCTTTTCCGAACTGCTCGGAGATGGGCCCGTATATAGGGTTTATAAACTCCGCAAAGCTGTCTCTGACCGGTTGGTAGACCATCCGGATCCCATCGCCGACGGGTTCGAGAGTATCTTTTATTGCGACCCATTTCTCGCTCGCCGCATTGGTCACAGGGCTTATGAATTCTTTTAGAATGTCCCATTTCTCGCCTGTCTTGCGGGAGAGCTCTTTGGCTGCTTCCATGTCCGTGAGGCCTGTTGCCCTGAGTGCGCTGTAAGCCAAGAATGCATAGTTGGCTCGGCGTGCCCATTTTGAAGTGAGGGGATAGCTGTACATTTTCATGCGCAGCCTAAAGACGTTGAGCCAGGGGGAGAACTTGTTTTTTTTGGCCGTGTGTTTGGAGAGATCTTGCTTGAATCCGCGATCCACCACATAGGCTTTGGTGGCCGACATGCGGATTTCGCCAGCTGGGTGCGCCTCTATATATTCATAATTGCGCTTAAAGATTTTTTTAAAGACCCAGCCTTCAATTTTTGCGTCAAAATTGTTTCGCATCATTTCCGTGAAGCGCTTTTCGAAATCGTACTGGGCCCACGGGTTGTAACCGGCTTCGATCATTCGATCGAGCGCGCCTAAATCTGCGCGCAATTCCTCGCGTTGCGCTGGACGCAGGTCATTGTAGCCTTTGACCTTGTCCAAGACCTCGTTCATCTTTTGGGAGTCGGCCTTTGCCTTGAGGTGATTGGGGTTGTCGTGAGTCATCTCGTGGGCAATGACGCCAGCAAGCTCGTCCTCGTTTTCGATGTAAGCAAACAAGCCCGCAGTGAGATGGATCTCGGCTTTGCCTGGATACACGAACGCGTTGGGTATCGGGCTGTGATGGATGTAGATTTTGAAGTTAGGGTTGTCGCCAAAGACTCGAAGCTTTGTGACGATTCTCGTGATGGCTTTGCGAAGTGAGCCTTGGTGTCCTGCGGTGAGGACTTCCGAGATGAGGTTTCCGGCATCGACGTCGACTGGGGGTTTTTCGCCCGCAAGTTTTGCGAGCGCGTCGAGCTTGTGATTTGAATCGTCCGCGTCCAGGAGAACTCCCGGATCGTTTTTCATATCCAGCAGGATCTGCGGAAGGTCGTCTTCTGCATCTACAGCGCTCGTGCCTGGCGGTTGCGCCTGGGCATCTGCAGGCGGATCCGCCCATGCCCTTTGCGGGCGCAGTTGTGGAAGCAAGAACGAGAAAAGAACGAGCCAAACTAGGGTGTCGCGCAGACGAAACCGCATCTCATGGCTTTTCGTCATCTAACTCCAAGAGATTTAAAGGAAACTCAGCAAAGCGAGTCAGTTTTTTATGTGCGCTGCGTGATTTGTGAGCGGCGCATTAAGATCGTGAAAAGACTTATCCTTTTGACCAAACAAAAATTAGGTTGGGCATCTGCTGCCTGAGTTTTTCGACCGCTTTTTCGGCTGCGCGAGTTCTGAGGAGAGTGAGTTTTCTTAGATTGATGAACTTCGTGATGTGAGCCAAGCCCCCTCCAGTAACCTGAGTATCACTGAGATCCAGGGACTGGAGCGTTGACGCGCTCGGTCCATTGCTGAACGCCTCTAAGCCCTTGTCGCTCAGGGCCGTTCCCGAAACATCGAGTTCGAGAAGCTGGGTTGCCTTGCTAAGAATTTCGCCCAAGAGAAGTCCCTCACGAGGCTGTCCAGTGCGCCATCCCCTTACGATGAGCGATTTTAGGTTCGGGCTTGTTGCGATGCTCTCGAGGGGTTGGAGTTTAGATCCGAAGTTTCCGTTGAGAACCACTTCTTCAAGAGTTTTGATCCGGCTCACCAATGGAAGCGTCCGTGGTGTAAGAGTCTGGCCAGACTTGGTTTGGAGTACCTGGCGTTCATGGAGAGCTTGCGAAGCGGTGGGCCATTTGTAGAGAGTGCTCGAGTGCCGCGTCGCTGATCACTCCCGGCTCGAAAATCGCGCAGCGTCTCGATTCGTTGATGTGCTTGGCTCCAGCGGCGTCCACGTCGCCCGAACCCGCGCGAAGTCGCTTGAGCTTCAAGCCGCTGATGGCGCTCCCGAATGCTTCGTCCACTTTTGCCGGGATGTAGAGGTCAGTCAAATGGTTTAGGCGGCTGAGCGGTGCGTAATTGATCTTGTCGAGGTGAACCTCAACGGTCAGATAGAGAGACTCGAGGTTAGGGTCTTGGCGGGCATTGAGGCCAGTGCGTCCGTCATCGAGCATTTAGCCCTTCGAGGTGAAGGCGCTTGAGACCAGGGAGATTCGGCAGGGTGAGCAAACCATGGTTGGGTTCCTCGATCATGCCCCCTTGAGCCAAAAGCTTTCATGCCGGGAATTCCGATAGCCAGCTTAAGGTCGATGCGCGGTCCATTTTCAGGGTGCGAGATACTCTTCCCGAGGTCGGGGGCATCTAGTAACCACGTCTGTGTGTCTTCTCGGGCCGAGTTAGGGCTTTCTTGGATGATGAGGCTTCGAATGGGCTTGGCTGGATAGCTTATTGAGCTGATCTTGAATGACCCTCTACCGGGCTGTGCGGAGATGGTGTCTAGATCGAGTTGCTTGTGGGCTGCAATGAGCTCCGGGCTTAGGCCGTCTGAGACTCGAATCCGCGGAACATTCCATTCTCGTTAAAGTAGAGGGCCCTCACTGCTTGAGCGCGCTTGGCTCTAGCCACGAACGCCCTGAGCGCGATCTAGAATCAGCGTGGCCTGCTCCCGTACGAGGCGCGCTTGGAGGGGGCAGCCGTTTTTCTCTAGTGCCGCGGCGTCAGCCAGCCATCGACGCAACGACCCGCCGAAGGCGTTTCCCCGCTGCATGAGGGCGTCGGCGAGCACTTGAACTGCACCTTGGCTTTCGGGGTAGGTCTGAGCGCTTGCGCGAGAGCCGTTGAGCAAGAGGGGACCGGGGCCTTAACGCCATAGTGCCCATCATTGATAAAAAATCTATACCGCCCAGGCGGATCGTCAGCGGCTGCAGTAGAGCACGCCAATAAAGCGAGCAGTATCAGCGCTCGCTTTTGGAAGGCTCTGTATTGCGATTTACGTTCCTTACACATCAACCTTCACTTTTCGGAAGGTGGTGGGCGAAAAATAAGGCTTTGCGTCGCAGGTTTGACGCGCTCTGCTGCCACGTTGGCTTCACGCAAATAAAAAAGAAGGGAAGTCATCGACTTCCCTTCTTTGTGCGAACTAGATCTGGAGGGGGAGGGGCTACAGACCTAGTTCATTCTTGTCGCAAACATAGGTGGTTACTGCATCCGGATCATCCACGGCAGCAGGTGTGTTGGTGTTCGGATCGAAGAGCTCCGCCAAGTAATAGGCGTGATGTCGCGTGTACATCGAGTTTGAAAAGATCACCGGGTACATGATCGACGCGCGATCCCCATTCGAAAGCAGAGTCGTGCGGTGACCGCGTGCGAGCACGCAATGGCCCAGTTCATGATGAGTCACGAGCTCCCGCTGCGTAGTGTCCACTGAGTTCCAGAACGACGGCGAAAGAGTGATGCGCCTGATGGCACCGCCTCGTTCGCAAAGCCCAATTACAGAAGGCCCATAGGAAGCGAGGCTCGCGATTCGAATCTCGAGCTTGGGATTACCCATGAGTGGAATGACATTTTGGCCTTCGTCCTCCGCGTGCTCGATGAATCTCTGGACGTATGGCGCGACTTCAACAGGGCCATTGTAAAGGTCGCTCACGTTTGTTGGTGCCGGTGTGGGGGTGCTCGTTTGGCCAGGAGCGGGATTGAGAGTGAGCAGATCTTGTTCGTTACAAGCAGATAGGGAGCAAGCCAAGAGGGCGGTACAAATCCAAATATGATGTTTCATTATTTTACCTCTGTGATTGTCCAGTCAAACAAACTGGAGTCCCTATCTTAGACACGCAAAGTTCGTTTTGTGGGGAGGCGGGGATAAAAGTTACGTAAAAGAATTGAATGCGAAATGTAATTGCATGAGTGCAATTTATGAGGTCTCAGTCCATTCTCTAAAAAAAGGGGACTCATTCATGGCCAAAGCAACATTGATCTCGCGCATTCTCTTAGGGCTCGTATTTTTCGTCTTCGGACTCAACGGATTCATTCACTTCATGCCCATGCCGCCTATGGAAGGCGTGGCAGCGACCTTCTTCACCGGAATGGCCGCGACGGGTTATTTCTTGCCTGTGTTAGCGGGGACTCAAACCCTCGGTGGTGCCATGCTCCTGTCCGGGATGTACGTGCCGCTGGCGCTCGTGGTTCTCGCTCCGGTGATCCTGCAGATCTTCCTTTATCACGTGTTTGTCGACATGAAGGGTCTGGGAATGGCCGTTGTGCTCGGTGGTTTGGAAATCTATCTCGCCTTTTTCTCCAAGGCTTACAGCCCGACGATCAAGCAGCTGTTTAAGCAAGGCAAGAAGTAGAAGTCATGGATTCGAGCGCATGCGCGTGACGCGTGTGCGCTCGAAACTCATCTGAAGAAAAACCAGAATCCCGCCGATCCGTTCCAAAAGCACCACAGGTCTCAAACCTCAATGGGAGATGCCAAATGGCGAATGGAAACTTCGGCGGTTTTTGGATTCGTTTTGTAGCGCTGGTCATCGATTGCGTGATCGTGGGGACTCTTTCGTGGGGCGCAGCGGTTGGCTTCGATATCATTCAGCCTTCTCCGCCAGAGATCGCGCAATTTATCGCAAATGCGTTTCAGGTCATCTTTAGCCTAGGCTACTTTTGGATTCTCCAGACCCGTATGTCCGGTACGCCGGGCAAGAGGTTGTTGGGACTTCGGCTCGTTAACTCGAATTTCAATCGCCCGACTTATCGCCAAGGATTTATTCGCTGGCTCATGACGATTCCAAGCGCGCTGGTGTTTTGCTTGGGCTACATCCTGGCGGCCCGCCATCCCAAGAAGCAGGGCTGGCATGATCGCGTCGCCGGTACCTATGTCATTCGCGGCCGCCCGGCCTCCGAGCAACCCGCCCGCGCTGCGGCGTAAGCGACCTGATCAAAGGCAGGTGTTTTCGCGCATTCCCACTTCAAGAAACGCGTCACTGCTTACGTAGGTATCATCGCCTACGACTAGGTAGAGAGTGCGTTTGTCGAGCCGCGTTTTCTTCCCGTCTTTCCTATAGATCAGGTCGATGGGATCGGGAATCGTGGAGTTCTCCAGCAGCTTGTGCAGCGGCAATGTGACCTCGGCGGCAAAGATCTTGCCTCGTTCCGTCGATCCCACCTCCCGATCCAGGAACTGGCGAATGAAAAAGTCATTGGGCGTTTCTTTTCCCCCTAGGAACTGTTGGTTGAGATTGTCCATCCAGTCCTTGTCCCGGTAGAGCTCGCCTGAGCAGATGCGTTCTTCGACAAAGCAGATGATTTCGGTATCGAGGTACTGGCTTTTAGAGACTTTCCTAAGATTCATTCGTAGCGCCAACGTGTCGACTCCGACGATGGCCGAACGGGCGGGCAAGCCAGCGATGTCGATCGCAAACACGGTTTGTGACGCGTAGACGTAGGGCACTCCGCCTTTTGCGAGTGCCGTCATTTGGCCTAGCTGAAGCGTGGGAATCTCGTGCCTCGAGGTCGATTTGTACGGAAGGATCGCCGCTTTGTCCGCTTCTTCAGGCAATAGGGGCCGAGCGACGAAGCGGTTCAGGAAGGGTTTTTCCTGGCACCCTTCTTTTGTCTGCGGCTCTTTCATGAACGGGAGGAGCTTAATTCCTGCCATCAGGCCGAAGCTCGCGCTTCGGTCGGGCTGAAAATTTCCGACCGTTGCGCCGAGAGACACGAGCGTGCTGCGTAGGATGGCGAATTTTCCGCCTAGGTAGAATTGGTCGACTCCTTTTCGAATTCCGATGCCGCTCGGGAAAATCACAGTGGTTTGCATTTCGGCGTCGATGCCCCACCTCGATCCGAGGGGAACGTAGCCTCCCAGCGCCATGGGAATTCGAATGCGGCTGTCGATTCCCAAGTACGAGGCGTTGTAGAAATACTCGAATCCAAGGTTAGCTACCAAGTGCAGGTACCGAAAATCGTACTCCAAAGCCCCGCGCACGCCCGGCGCAAAGGATCCGTTTGTGAAGTAGGTCACTCCGAAGCCTGTCGGGAGATACACCTCTGGAATGATCGTCAGGTCAAAGCCCAATAAGCCGTCTAGCAGCTGATACTTGGCCATCAGCCTCGTGTCGCCAAACCCCCAGCTTGCGCTCATCGCAGGAAAGTCAGCAACCCCGACAAAAAAATCGAGACCGATGAGCAGCTTGGGCGAAATCAAAATCCCTGACCCCAGCAGGAGCGAATGAAGGTTGTTAACCACCGGTGTTTTGGCCGTGAAGCTTGCGTCCCAAAGCACGAGCGGCGCATTGGTATAATTGTATTGCGTGCCGAAGATCGGGCTCACCTGGAAGGTATCTGGTTGGTCGAGCAGTTTCTTGAGCTTAGCGTCTTCAACAAAGAGGAAATTTGGATTTTGTACGAAGCCAGAACTTTGCAAGTTGACCTGAGCTTGCGAAGCGGTTGTGCTCAAGAAAATCCACAAGGTGATCAGGACTCCCGCCCCCCGGCGGATCAAGGAACATACCTCGCGAAGGCGAAATCGGAGTTCGTCCCCGTCGAATACCCTCCGAGGAGGATGCGACTGTTCACGTCCAATGCCATGGTCAAAGCTCGCGCGTTTCCTGAGCCAAAGGGGGTGAGTACGATCCCGGAGGACCCAAAACTTGCGTCCAGAGCGCCTGCAGAGGTGATCCGGGCTACGACGAACTGCTCTTGCGTTCCGATGGTCGCGTAGCCTGCCACGATGATTTTCCCGTTGCTCTGCAGGGCGATTGCGTTTCCTTCGTCGTCTTTACTTGAGACGTCGATGATGAGGACACCCGGCACCGCCCCTCCTGAGTTGAATCCCGTGGTGTCGAGCGTGCCATCTTGGTTAAAACGCGCGACGAAGATGTCTTTGTTATATGGGGGAGCGGCGTTGTGCGAACAAGTGCCGGTGACCACGGCTTTTTGGTCCGAGGATTGAATCACGATATCGTGGATCTCGTCGTCCTGAGCAAATCCGCAGAGGTCGAAGGATCGCTTTCCGACGCTGAAAAAAGAGATATCCAAGCTGCCGTCCGTCCCACTGACTCGAGCTAAAGCGGTGTTTTTCTTTCCTGCGGCGGGCTTTGTGTAGCCTCCCATGAGCAAGGACCCGTCCGATTGCGGCGCAATCGCGTAGGCGAGTGCAGTGTCGGTCGCTGCACCAAAGTGAACGGTTTGAACTCCCAACGTTCCAAACGCAGGCATTCCGAGCAGGTCTTGAATTCCAAGCGTCGTCAGTCGGGTGGCAAAGAAGTCTAGATCCTCCCGTGAGGGGGAGCTGGATTCGCTCGTGATGATGTATCGCTCGTCGCTTTGCTGGAGGACATCATACACGCATCCGTGCTGCCGTGAGGAAGCTCGAGAGCGTAGAGATACCGGCCACGCCAAAGGCCGTATCTGTTGTTCCGTCTGGCGAGGCAACGGATCGTCCCGCATTACTCCCTTTGCGCCCGCCACTGTGATTTTTCCGTCGGATCGGAATCGAAAGGTCAGAGAAAATCCTGTGAGTTACCTCCCAGGTCGGAGCTCACTCACAGAGGTGCCGAACAAAGTGTCCGCTGAGCCCGAGTCCAGCAATCGGAGCGTGACGAAGTTCTGGTCCGCCACCGTTCCGTTGTTAGCGTCGCCCGAGGCGATGATCTTTCCGTCGCTTAAGGGCTGGATCTTATTGACCTGCGCCTGCTCGCGCTATAGTCAAGCGAGAGCGATCCGCTGGTTCCGAAACTCGTATCCAGTGTTCCGGCGGTGACAGCGTTTCCCGATACACCATGGCTTGCGAGATAGTTCTTAGTCCGTTGAAGTAACTCATGGTCATAGACGAGGAGGACGCGCCCAGGCCCGAAGGCGAATAAGAGAGAACAAGGGTGCAGGTACCGCCAAAGGCGGCGAGGGTTGATCCGCACGTGCCCCCTGTCCCTGGGTACGTTCCGCCGTAAAACGTCACTGTTGCCGAGCCACCCGTGATCGAGAGGATGTTGCTTTGGTCTGCCCGAGTTCAATGAGTGCGCGTTTAGTGCTCTTATGCTGCTCACGCTCGTTGTGAGGAACGATTGCGAAAATCCATTTGAGAAACCCAGGTCGGCCGCTGATCCAGGAATATAAAAACCTGTGCATCCAAAGATTGCCCCAGAAATTATTACATTTAGAATAATTAAAGGCGATTTATGGCAAACCATTCGAGTGAATCCCCTCTCGCTAGGTGTGAGTCGCTAATATTTCATTTGTAATAACTTACAAAATAACAATAATTCTAATCATAATAAATGAAAATAATTTCAGATTTCCTGAGATCCAGATTAGTTCTCCACCCGGTTCGCAATTTCTTTAATAAAATGACCGTAAGCCAGCGAACGAATATCGGTCTGGCCATCACCTTGGCGCTCGTCTTTTTAGTCAACGGAACGTTGTGGTTTAGCGCGCAGAGTTTGATCAAGACGGGCATTCAGGTGCTTGAAACCCAAGATGTACTGGATCGAGTCGAGCGCATCCGCTCCCTGTATAAGGATGCGGAGAGCAGCGTCCGCGGGTTCTTGATCACCGGTAAGGAGATCTACGTTCGTCCGTATCGACTCGCTATAGGCGTTTTGCCCGAAGAGATTCGGCAGTTGGATGCCGCCCTCTCGTCCAAGAGGGGGGCTCGCAGCGCAGTCCGAGCCAATGTCGAGGAAGTGCGAAAGGAGATCGAGGCTCTTATCCCTCATCTGAAGCAAATCGTAAACGCGCGCGAGAACGGCGGAATAAACGCTGCGATGCAGCTGCTGTTCACCGGTCGCGCTGCAGCATCGGCCGAAAAAGTTTCACAAGCCCTTAATGAGATCACCCGCGGCGAACGCGCTTTGCTCGGAAGCCAAACAACGCGGGCACTTGGGTACGCTGATCGCACGCGGTTCATTATATTAGGCGCTGCCTTCTTGGCCCTTCTGGCCTTTGCTGTCGTCGCTTTGTCGATCCAAAAAGGCGAGCAGTTCCTGCTCAAGCTTCGCAATGACGCCGTCCATGCCTCGGATCTTAAATCGATTTTCTTGGCCAATATGAGCCACGAGATTCGGACACCGATCAACGGGGTGATCGGAATGTCAGGCCTGCTGCTCGACACGTCGCTTAAGCGCAAGCAGAAGGACTATGTCGAGACGATTAAGCGATCGGCAGACAGTTTGCTGGGCATCATCAACGACATTTTGGATTTTTCTAAAGTCGAATCCGGGAAGCTGGATCTGGAAGTTCTGGATTTTGATCTTCACGAGATCATCCAAGATCTCGAAAAGACGCTTTCGCACATCGGCCGCCACAAACGGATCAGCCTGACTTTCTCAGTGGACTTTGAGCTGGATTACGCGCTTCGCGGCGATCCGGGGCGACTCAGACAAGTTTTGACCAATCTCACGAACAACGCTCTTAAGTTCACCGAGAAGGGCGGAGTCACTGTGAACATCTCACAGGAAAGCGAGAGCGCTTCGTCCACAACACTGCGGTTCGAAGTCAAAGATACGGGAATCGGAATTTCCAGGAGCACCGCGCGAAGACTTTTCCAGCCCTTCACTCAAGCCGACGGCTCAACGACGCGAAAGTACGGCGGTACGGGCTTGGGCCTTTCGATCTGCAAGCGCCTCGTGCGTCTCATGAGGGGCAGGATCGGGGTAGAGAGCCAAGAAGGTAAGGGCTCCACCTTTTGGTTCATTCTGCCATTTGGAAAGGGCGGAGATCTTTCGGATAAGTCTGCCAAGCGTGAGACGTTCCCCGTTCTTTCGGGTGCGATCTGCCGCTGCCGGATTCTTGTCGTCGATGACAATCCGATTAATCAAAAGGTGGCGGTAAAGACTTTGGAGAGAATGGGGCTTCGAGCCGACTCGGTCGGAAATGGCCATGAAGCGCTCGATTCGATCAAGCGCGTCCGATACGACCTCGTTCTCATGGATTGCCAAATGCCCGATCTCGATGGCTTCCAGACGACGCATCAAATTCGCAAGCATCCAGCTCCGATCGTCCGAAAGACCCCGGTTGTCGCCATGACGGCCGGAGCGTTCAAAGGAGAGCGAGAGCGCTGCCTGAAGGCGGGCATGAACGATTACGTCACCAAACCCATTAACAACCAACAGCTCTCGGAGGTCCTCGTCAAGTGGCTCTCCAGCGGCTCATCCAAAGCGAGGTCCAAGCGTGTCTAAAGGCAATCTGGTGGATTTTGGCGCTCTCGAAAAGCTCAATGCTCTTGATTCTACAGGAGAGACTCTCCTGGAGGTCGTAGGCATCTTCAGGACAAAAGCACCTCAGCTCACGCGTTCGATGAAGGAGGCAGAAAAAAAAGGGGATCTCGAGAGATTAGCCAAGGAGGCGCACCAGGTGCGTTCCACTTTTGCTTATGTCGGAGCAACAGGAGCAGCTAGCTCGTGTGAGAAAATCGAAACGATCTCCCGAGAAAAGAGCGCTTCAGGTAAGGGCGCCGCACGCCTGCGGGAGCTGGTCGAGAAGGTCGAAAAAGACCTCCCTTTGATCGAAAAGGAGCTCAAGGCTTACAGTTCGGAGCTCAAGACGGGGCGCAAGATATGAGCGATCGCATCCCGCTCATTCTGGTGATTGACGATGATGAGATGAGTCGTCTTAT